>JANPCT010000377.1:0-8418 GCA_031431095.1 Acidobacteriota bacterium
ATCTTCGCCGCGGCTTGCTCCGGCGTCAGGAATGTTTCCTGGCGCGCCGCACGCTGCGCGATGTCCCACAGCGCCGACGTCGAATACATCCCGGTATTGCCGCTGAACTCCGCCCATGCGTTCGTCATCTCGGTGTCGTTCAGCTCACCGGTGTACACGACGAAGCGATGGCGGATGACTTCGCTCTTCCCTCTCGCGAGCGTCCAGTCACCTGCCCGCGCGCGGCCGGAACCAACACCGAGCTGGCCGTCCACCCGCCACGCCTGGGGATAACCGGTGTTGTCCGGGTGATCGAACATGGCGATGTGCGCGAGATCGTCGCGCCCTTCGACCTGCATCCCGACGTCGATCCACATGGCCCGCTGCCCCTCGGCGCGCTCGTTCCGCTGCCGCGCGGCGTTGACGACCTCGCCGCGGATTCCCGCCCTCCATGGCATGCGCAGGAACAGGCCGCCGTAGTCGTACTGGCCAATCGTGACGTCGGTCTTCGCGTCACCACGCCACTCGAGGTCGAGCACGAATCTCCCGCCGCGCTCCCGCATCGTCCAGCGCTGCGTCTCAGTGAGGACGGCCTGACCCGCCTCGTCCAGCAGGTCGTACACGGTCTGCCAGCGGACTTCCTGGCCGGTCTGTTGAAGGATGGTGGCCGACACGCGCCGCCAATGATCGGCGCCCGGATTGTGGAAGTAATCGCGACCGTTCACGCGCGTCAACCCCCAGAACAACCCGGTCTGGTGCTTGTGGTGGTCGGGACTGAGCTCGGTGAGGATCCCCTTGCCGTCTGGAGCGGCGATCGGATGCATGAACGGCCGGAAATCCGGCCGGACGTTGTGCGTCACGACCGCCGCGGGGTGGCCGGCGCGATACACGGAAATCGTCCCCGCCTTCTCGTGGTAGCGGATGCTCAGCGCTGGCTGCGGCGCTGCTTCCCTGCGCTGATAGGCATCGACGAGCACCGCGGACAAACATGCGGCGGCGACGGCAAGGGCAGTGACCATTCCCGATGTCGGCAACTTCACACGTGAATTAATCATCATGCTGCCCGGAGGACGAATCGCACGGGTGTGACATCGGAATGAAGCGGCACGCCTGCCGTCCGTCTGCCGGCGATGCGCGCTCATTATAGGGGTTCCACGCTCTTCCTGTATGTCGCCACTGCCGCTACCAGCTCGCGGTCGATGATTTCGTGCTGGCCGCCGCGACCGCGACAGCGGCGAGACACGAATCAGCAATTTAGATCCGTGTTTGTCTGGCGCCAAGTGGATTACCATCTCGCTCATGCCGCACCGCGTCGTTCGTCACCTCCTGGTCGCGCTGTCAGCCACCGCGCTGGCCGCTCTCGTCTTCGGCCCGGACCTCGGCGCCGACACCTATCCCAGTCAGCCGGGCATCGACGTCCGGCACTATGCCTTCCGGCTCACGCTGCTGACGAGCGACTCGAATGACATTCAGGGCGACGCGGCCGTCACGTTGCGAGTGGTGACGCCTGGCGTCCGCGAGGCCGTCCTTGATTTCGCGACGCCGACCGCTGACGGCAAGGGCATGACGGTCACGAGCGTGACGTCGGGCGGCCGCACTCTCACCGTGGACCACCGGCAGGATCGGCTGCACCTGCCGATACCCGCCGATGTAAAGGCCGGCGAGGAGGTCACGTTCAACATCGGGTACCACGGGGTGCCGGCGAACGGCCTGAGGCTCTTGAACAACATCCATGGTGAGCGCACCGCGTTCAGCGAGAACTGGTATCACCGCGCCCGGCAGTGGCTGCCGATGATCGATCATCCGGCAGACAAGGCGACCGGCGAATTGATCGTCACAACCAGGGCCGACTATCAGGTCGTGTCCAACGGCCTGGTGGTGGAGCAGGTCGATCTGCCCGGCGGATTGCGGCGCACGCACTGGAAGCAGAACGTGCCCATTTCGTCGTGGCTCTACTCGCTCGGCGTCGCCCGGTTCATCGTCCGGCAGGGCGGCGTGGTCCGGGGCGTGGCGCTGTCGTACTGGGCTTTTCCTCAGGACGAGGTCAAGGGCCTGGCGGCACTCGCGAAGGACGCGCGCGGGTCATTCGAGTTCTTCTCGGATCACGTGGGCCCCTACGCGTATGAGAAACTCGCGCACGTGGAAGCGGCCGGCATGGGCGGCGGCACGGAGCACGTGAGCAATATTTTCTACGGAGAGAAGAGCGTGACGGCGGGCAATGCGCCGGTGGTGCATGAGACCGCGCATCAGTGGTTCGGCGACGCGGTGACCGAGAGCGACTGGAACGACGTGTGGCTGAGCGAGGGGTTCGCCACATATTTCACGTTGCTCTACACGGAGCATGCGAACGGCCGCGACGCGTTCGTGGACGGCCTGCGCCGCAGTCGCGACACCGTGCTGCGGCTCGAGAAGACGCTGCCGATCACGCCGGTGGTGCACGTCAATCTCGACGAGGCCGCGAAGGAACCCAACAATCAGTTTGTCTACCAGAAGGGCGCGTGGACGCTGCACATGCTGCGCGATCGCATCGGCACCGAGCCGTTCTGGCGCGGCATTCGGCTCTACTACCAGCGCCACATGAACGCCGTCGTGTCCACCGCCGATTTTCGCCGCGCCATGGAAGAAGTGTCAGGGCAGGACCTGGGCTGGTTCTTTGCACAGTGGCTGACGCGCAGCGGCGTGCCGCAGGTGTCTGGGAGTTGGCGCTACGACGCGGCGGCGAAGCAGATCGTCGTCGTCGTGCAACAGACGCAGGCGGCGGATCCGTTCCGCTTCTCACTTGGCGTGGGCGTCGTCAATGGCGCCAGCACCTCAGTCGCCGGCACATCACCGGCCGTCACTCAGATGCAGGTGACGGGCCGTGAGTCCACGTTCACGATTCCTGCGGACACCGAGCCGGCATCGGTCGGGCTCGACCCCGGTGTGTGGACGTTGGCGGAGTTCGGGGTGTTTCGGAAGACGGGCGGGTTCTAATTCCATGAGACATTGCATCGCTGCCGTCAGTCTGGTCCTTGGCGTCGCGCTGGTCGACGCACCGGCGCACACGACGGGCTCGTTCGAGACGTTCGACAAGGCGGAGTACGCCGGCCGGCGCACCCGGTTGATGGAGAAGATCGGCGATGGCGCGGCGATCTTCCTCGGCGCCACGACACAGGCCAGCGACACTCCCTTCCGCCAGGGCCATGACTTCTTCTACATGACCGGTGTCGAGCTCCCCGACGCCGTCCTCGTCGTCGACGGGATGCGCAAGGAGAGCGTGCTCTTCTTCACGACGACCGAGGCCGCGGCCGACGGCGCGGCCATTCCGCTCGATCTGGTCCGCACGCCGGTCGAGTATTCCGGCATCGAACGGGCTCTTCCCGCAGAGCAGTTCTCCTCGTTCATCACCGGCCTGGTCAACCGGAGCCGGCCCGTCTACACCGTGTTCAAGCCCGAGGAACTCGGCCGCGAAAACAGCAACGAGAAGTTCAACGCGCTGCAGAAGTCGACGACGCTCAATATGTGGGACGGGCGGCTCACCCGCGAGCTCCAGTTCGTGCGGCTCTTGCGCGAGCGGTTTCCGCAAGCCGACGTGCGTGACAGCACCGCGATCGTGTGGAACCTCCGCAAGTTCAAGTCGCCAGCCGAACTCGCCCTCATGCGCGAGACCGCGCGCATCGGGGTCAAGGGCCACCGCGCGTTGATCCAGTCGACGCGGCCGGGCATCGCCGAGCGATCGCTCGCCGCGGTGTTCGACTTCGTCGTAAAGACCGAAGGCGCCCAGGATCTCGCCTACGACACCATCATCATGTCGGCGAAGAACCATGCCTACGGGCACTATCACATGTACGATCGCGTGCTGAACGCCGGCGACTTCGTGATTCTCGACGCCGCGCCGGACTACCGGAACTACCACGTCGACATCTCCACGACGTTCCCGGCGTCAGGAACGTTCTCGCCGCGGCAGCGGGAGCTGTACGAGGCGGCTCTCGCCGTGAGCAACGTCGCCATCGAGAGCTACCGCCCGGGCATCACCTTCAGAGACGTTGGGCAGAAAGTCGACGCGCTGCTCAAAGCACGAGGGTGGGACCGTTACGCGCAGGATTTCCGCGGCATCATCCGGCTGGGCGGCTACAACCACTCCATCGGTCTGGCGACGCACGACGTGATGGGGACCTTTGCCGGCGCCGACGAGGTGCTCCAGCCGGGGTTTGTGTTCGCGTGTGACATCCAACTCTTCAGGCTCGACGAGCAGATCGGGATCCGCATCGAGGATACGGTGGCAATCACGGAGCGCGGGCATGAAGTGCTGTCGATCGGCCTGCCGCGGACGGTGTCGGAGATCGAGGCGTTGATGAAGCAGGACGGGATGCTTCAGATCATCAAGAGGATCGGCGCCTGAGGGGCTGGGCCGGTTTCTGAACCGGGCGCTGACAGCCGGACGGTCCGCTGTGCGTGTATGTTAGGACCGTGTCCCTACCAACCTTCGCACACGCTGTTCTGGCCGCCCTGGTGTTCCTGTCCGCGGCGCGTGGCGCGGCCTCCGCGCAAGGACACGTCACGGTGCGCGCCGTTCGCGTCGACACGCCGCCACAAATCGACGGCGTTCTTGGGGAAGCGGTTTACAAGACGGTTCCCGCCATCGCGGATTTCATTCAGATGGACCCGCAGGAAGGACAGCCCGCCACCGAGCCGACGATGGTCTGGATCCTGTTTGACGCGCGCAACATCTATATCGCGGCGCGCTGCCGCGACAGCCAACCGTCGCGGATCATCGCCAACGACATGCGGCGGGACGGCCGGAACATCACCCAGGGCGACAACCTCAGCGTCGTCCTCGACACGTTCCACGACGGGCGGAATGGCTTCGAGTTCCTGGCGAACGCGATCGGCGGCATGCTCGACACGCAGATCACCGACGAGCGTGACGTGAACCGGGACTGGAACGCCGTGTGGGTGGAGAGGAGCCACCGCGATGCGGAGGGGTGGTCCGTCGAGATGGCGATACCCTTTCGCTCCCTGAGGTACAGGGCCAGCGGCGCGCAGGAGTGGGGCATCAACATCAGGCGCACCGTGCGCTGGAAGAACGAGATGTCGTATTTGAGTCCGGTGCCCCGGCTGTATGGCGCACGCGGCATCCTGCGGCTGTCGCAGGCGGCGACGCTCGTCGGTCTCGAAGCGCCGCCCCCCTCGATGAATCTCGACCTGAAGCCGTACGCGGTGGGGAACCTCAAGGCGGACCGCGCGGCGGATCCACTCTTCCGGAACCGCCGCGACACGAACGCGGGATTCGATCTGAAGTACGGGATCACCCCGAGCCTGACGGCCGACGTCACTTACCGCACGGACTTCGCGCAGGTCGAGGACGACGACCAGCAGGTCAATCTGACGCGATTCAATCTGCTCTTCCCGGAGAAGCGGGACTTTTTTCTCGAAGGGCAGGGTACCTTCGCGTTTGGCGGCGCGCAGACCGCGCCACCACAGGGAGGCGCATCGTCCGCGTCGACCGCCAACGCGAATACACCGGTCCTTTTCTTCAGCCGGCGCATCGGGCTCGACAAGGGCCTGGTGGTACCGATCGAGGCAGGCGCTCGACTGACCGGGAAAGCCGGTCCCTACAGTGTCGGGTTTCTCGACATCGAAGGAGGCCGGAATCGCGCGGCCGGCGTGGTCCCGACTAACTTCAGCGTCGTCCGCGTCAAGCGCGACATTCTGCGGCGAAGCTATGTGGGCGTCATCGCCACACGGCGTTCGCCCCGCTTGTCCGCTCAGCCTGAGGGCGGGGACAACGCCGTGATGGGTGTGGATGCGAACCTGTCGGTTTCGAAGAACCTGAACCTGGTCGGGTACTACGCGGGTTCGCACACGGCGGGCCGTGCGGGGAACAACCGCAGCCACCGTGCGCGGTTCGACTACGACGCCGATCTGTTCGGCCTCCAGATCGAGCAACTGGCGGTGGGCAGGAATTTCAATCCGGAAATCGGTTTCGTGCGCCGCGCGGACTTCACCGAGCGGCTCGTGCAGACACGGTTCAGCCGCAGGCCCGTGTCGCTCCACGCGTTTCGCAAGGTCAACTACGAAGCGGCGTTCGACGTGATTACCAATGGCGCCGGTAAACTGGCGAACCGCCAGGAGCGAGTCGGCGTCCGGACCGAGATGCAGAGCGGCGATTCCTGGAGCATCGGCTACAACCGGGATTTCGAGTTCGTGGAGGCACCCTTCGCGCTGGCCGGCACCCCTGTGCCGGCGGGCGCGTATCGTTCGCCGACGTTCCGGG
The DNA here is from genome assembly GCA_031431095.1 of Acidobacteriota bacterium. Taxonomy (GTDB): domain Bacteria; phylum Acidobacteriota; class Vicinamibacteria; order Vicinamibacterales; family 2-12-FULL-66-21; genus JAICSD01. The sequence continues at coordinate 6,236 of JANPCT010000377.1, forward strand.
CCACGTACACGCGGGGAACGCAGCGGCGGCTGTCGGGCGACCTGACGACCGCTCGCGGAGCGTTTTACGGGGGCACCAGGACCGACGCAGGCTATCGCGGTCGCGCCGAGCTGACTCCCCGGTGGTCGCTCGAGCCCGGCATCTCGATCAATCGCGTGGAACTGCCGGCGGGCCGGTTCACCGCGACGCTGCTCACCACGCGCAGCACGTTTTCTTTCACGCCGCGCATGCTGACCGCTGCGCTGCTGCAGTACAACTCCACGAGTCATCTGTTTACGACGAACGTGCGGTTTCGGTGGGAATACCGGCCGGGAAGCGAGCTGTTCCTGGTGTACAGCGACGGCCGCGACACGCTCACGCATGGCCTCCCCGCGCTCACGACTCGCGGCGTCACGCTCAAGATCACGCGGCTGTTCCGGATCTAGTCCGGCTAACCGGCTTTCGCTTCAACCTCCAGGTGCCGCTGGCTCTTCGTTGCCGCTGGCCTGTTCACCGGCGCGTGCGCGCGCTCGCCTGAATCCGCGCGCGTTCTGTCTTGAGCCGGGCCACGATCTCGGGCCGGTCGGCGGCGAGGTTCTTCGATTCGGCCGGATCGTCGTCAAGATTGTAGAGCTGGCATGGCTTGCGGCCTTCCGCGGGGACGTGGCCGCGTTCTGGGCGCTGGAACGCGGCGGTTTCTCGGCCGTCAATCCACTTCCACTCTCCCATGCGGACTGACTGGCCGACGACCAGTGACTCGCGCACGGGTGTGCCTTCTGGCTGCGTGCCGAGCAGGACCGGGAGAAAACTGACGCTGTCGGGACCGGCGTCGTCCGGCAGCGTCGCGTGCGTGACATCGGCAAGCGTCGCCATCACGTCGGTGAAGCAGATGGTCTGCGCGCTGACCGCGCCGGCCTTCACCCGGCCGGGCCAGCGCACGATGAAGGGCATGCGATGCCCGCCTTCCCAGTTGGAGCCCTTCATGCCGCGCAGGCCGCCCAGCGCATCATGGCCCGTGCGCGTCACGTCCTCGGGATACCACACCGGACCGTTGTCCGAGGTGACGATGACGAGCGTGTCGTTCGCCATCCGCGCATCCTCGAGCGCCTGGAGTACCCGCCCGATCATCGCGTCCACCATCGTGGCGAAATCCCCGTACATCCCCGCCTGGCTGCGGCCCTGGAATTCCGCCGAGGGCAGCCAGGGCGTGTGAGGCGCGGTGAATGCCACATACAGCATGAGCGGCCGCGCGCCGGGTGACGTCGCCTGGTCGCGGATGACCGTGACGGCCTCATCGGTGAGTCGCGGCAGGACACCGTTCAACGCGAGGCCTGGCGCGATGCCGCCCTCGCGCCAGAACGCCCCCTGGATCGGCGACCATCCCTCGCTCGCGCCGGCGTCGATGTGACCGGTTGGCGGCACGACGGCGCGATCGCCACGCACGAAGAAATACGGTGGGATGTCGGTCGAGGCGCGAAGGCCGAAGAACGTATCGAATCCCCGATCGGAGGGTCCGCCCCGCAACGCCTGGTCGTAGCCTTGCTCCGCAAACCCAAGGTGCCACTTGCCGACCATCGCGGTGCGGTAGCCGTTCGACTTGAGCAGCGAGGCGATCGTCGTCTGCCCGTCCTTGATGAGCGGCTGGGTCGGCCACAACGAGACGTCCGTCCGGAACGGATAGGCCCCGGTCATCAATCCATAACGCGACGGGTGGCAGACCGCGCCCGCCGCATGCGCATCGGTAAATCGCATCCCTTCACGCGCCAGCCGGTCGATGCTCGGCGTGGCGATCTTCGATCGGGGATTGTAGGCGCCCGTATCGCCGTAGCCCATGTCATCGACGAGGATGATGACGACGTTGGGCTTCGCACGGGCTTGGGCAGGCCCCCGGATCGCCTCGTCCATCAACCTGCGCCAATTCGCGACGGCCTTCCAGGCGGCTTGATCCGCATGCAGCGGATCGAACCGCGAGGCGTCGAAATCCAGGTAGAGCCGCCTGTAGCTGTCCGGGGCGACATTCGGATTCGGCGTGTTCTCCTGGGCGCCCACCGATTTGCGCCATTCCCGCAGGCGGGCGCGAAGTGCCGCCGCGCGCGCCGGATGCTGCTCCGTGAGATCCCGGGCGTCGCCGATATCGACGTTGAGATCGAACAGCTCCGCTTTGCCGTCGTCATACTGCTCGACCAGCTTCCACTGCCCCTCAC
>JANPCT010000378.1:0-9230 GCA_031431095.1 Acidobacteriota bacterium
GAACACGCCGTTCGACGGCTGGCAGCTCAGAGGCGCGGTGGCCGCGACAATCGTCGGCGGCCGAATCGTTTACCGGAATGAGGTTGTGGCGTGAGTCGCAAGGAAGAACTTCGTCAGCAGGCGTTGCGGCAGCTGGAGCAGTTCGAAGTGCTGATGCGCGGCGGGCATTTCGATTACGGGAACGGTTTCCATGGGCGGGTCTACCTCAACGCCCACCAGTTGTTCCGTCATCCGTCCACGATCTGGCGTCTCGCGCAGGATCTTCTCGAGGTACTGCCCGGCGAGTTGCTCGGGCAGACCGAGGTCGTCGCGGGACCCGTCATGGGCGGCGCTCTCCTCGCGCATACGCTTGCCGGTCTCCTCGACGGCCGGCGCGCCCTGACTCATCCGCCGTGCAGCTTCGCCCCCTTTACCAGCCGTGGTGACGACGACTTCTCGCTGCGTAGTTTCTATGCGCGAGAAATGCAAGGCAAACGCGTGCTGATTGCGGACGACGTGCGGAATACCGGGAAGACGTTCCAGCGCTGCGCCGAACTCGTGCGGAATGCCGGCGGCCAGGTACTCGCAACCGTGGAGATCTGCGATCGCATGGAGTCGATGACCGACGCCGGCGTGCCGAACCACGCGCTCGCGGAATACAAGGCGCCCGAGAACTTCGCCGCCGCCGACTGCCCGATGTGCCACGCCGGGGAGCCGGTCACCAGTTTCTGAGCCGGGCCGCCCGGTCGCGCAATGCGCTCCATGACAAAAGGTCTCGGGCCGCGGCTCGAACGTCTCTACGAGGCGTATAACCGCGAGGACGCCGCGCTCGACCCGATCCAGATCGTGCGCCGCTACGATACGCCGGCAGACCAGGAGGTGGTCGGCTTCTGCGCGGCCGCGCTGGCCTTCGGGCGCGTGGCCAGCGTGCTGAACACGGTCGAGACGCTCACGCGGGTGCTTGGTGCGGAGCCCGCCGCGTACGTACGGCGGTTCGATCCGGCCGCGCCACACCCTGAGCTGCACGCCATGGTGCACCGCTGGACCCGCGGTATCGACATCGTCGCGCTGCTCTGGGTGCTGCGGCAGATGCTCGACGAAGCGAAGTCGATCGAGCGCTTCTTCGCCATCGGGTACGATCCCGCGGCGCCCGATATCGGTGACGCGCTCGACAGTTTTTCACGGCGTGCTCTCGCGCTCGATCTGACCGCCGTCTACGGACCGAGGGCGCCCGCGCGCACGGGCGTCTGCTACTTCTTCCCGCGTCCGTCGGCGGGCAGCGGCTGCAAGCGGCTGAACCTGTTCCTCCGCTGGATGGTGCGCAAGGACGAAGTCGATCTCGGCGCCTGGACGGCCATTCCGCGTGCCAAACTGATCGTGCCGCTCGACACCCACGTCATCCGCCTCGGGCGCTGCCTGCGGCTGACGCGCTACACGTCGCCGGGCTGGCGGATGGCGGCGGAGATCACCGCGTCACTGCGCGCCATCGACCCGGTGGACCCAGTGCGCTTCGACTTTTCGATCTGTCATGTCGGCATGATGAACGCCTGCGGCTTCGGCCGACGGCAGGGAGATACGCAATGTCCGCTCAAGGGAATCTGCCGGCCGCGCGTCCGGGCAGCCGCAGCGGCGCCGCCGTCGCGGCGCTGATCGTCGTCTTTGTCGCCGCCAGCGTGGCGTTCGCCGGCGGATGGTTCCTGGGCGCGAGGCGCACCGTTCTGGTGGTGCCGTCGCCCGGGAGGGACGCCGTCGCTTACGTCTTCGAGGCGCGCTGCGCCACCGGCCTGTGCCAGTCGCTGTGGCTCGGCAAGGACATGAAGCAGGCGAGCATGGCCGAGATGCTGAGCGGGCCGGCGGAGCAGGCAACCGAGATCGCCTGGACGCCCGATGCTTCGTACGTCGCCTTCGTCGTCAACGGCTACCAGCTTCGGTTGTTCGATGCCCGCTCAGGCGCGAACCTGGGCGCCGTGTCGCTCATCGAGCCCGACCGCACCCCGTCGAGCCGGATCGCCCGCGGTGTCACCTTCTCGGCAAACGGCGCGGCCGTCACATTCGACGACTGTCCGCGCGATCACTCCGGCTGCAAGCCGGGGCTGGTGGCCATCAAGAAGTAGCCGTTGCTCGTCGAGTGTGCCGCGACGCCTACTCTTCCACGTGCGGCCGCATCGTCGCACGGCGGTAGACGTCGAAGGTGTCCTGCACCATGCGCTCGGCGCTGAAGTAGACGCGCGCGCGAGCCTGGCCCGCCTCTCCCATGGCGCGGCGGCGCTGCTCGTCGCCGAGGAGCGCCACGATCGCATCGGCCATTGCCTCGTGATCGCGGGGCGGCACGAGGATGCCGGTCTTGCCGTCCTTGACCACCTCCGGCATGCCGCCCGCGGTCGTCGCCACGATCGGCTTGCCGCAGGCCATGGCGTCGAGCAGGGAGGTGCCGAGCCCTTCGGTGACCGAACTCATCACGAAAATATCGAAGGCCTTGTGCAGCGACAGCACGTCGGGGCGGAAGCCAACCAGGAACACGTGCTTTTCGAGGTGACGCTCCTTGATCTGGCGCTCGAGGGATCCGCGCAGCTCTCCCTCGCCGGCGAGGACGAAGCGCGCGTCCGGCATGCGCTTGACCACGATCGCCGCCGCCTCGAGCAGGTGCCGCTGCCCCTTGTGCGGCACGAGCGCGGCGACGTTGCCGACGATCGGCGCCTGATGCGGCAGCCATAGTTCTGCGTGAAGGTTGGCCGGCGGCGCCGCTTCCACGTGTCCGAGGTCGATGCCTTCGTGGATGGTGACGGCGCGTACCGCCGGCACGCCGTCCGCGATCAGCATCCGGCGGATCGCCTCCGAGGCACAGATGAAGCAGTCCACCTGCCGGTACTTCCACCGCGACAGCGCGTTCCCCTTGATGTGAAAGTCAACGCGCCGGGCCGCGACGAGCGGAGGTTTGTCGAGCTGCGTGCTCATCGACAGCGCCAGGGCCGCCATCGCCACGCCGTGCGGATCGTGGGCGTGGAGGACGTCGGGCCGGAGCTGCTTGACGAGTCGGGACAACCGCCAGGCGGCGTTCAAGTCCATCTCGGTTCTCGGCGCGAGCGGCACCAGTTCGAGACCTTCCTTTGCGCGCTGCCGCAACTCGCCGGCGGCGTGGGCCACGAGCATCGAGCGGTGGCCGAGCGCGCGCAAGCCGAGGACCGTGAGCAGCACCTGGTTCTGCCCGCCGCGCCAGGTCTTCGCGGTGTCGATGTGGAGGGAGAACATGCGCCGGTTACCGGGGACCCGGCACCGAGGACCGGGCTTCTGGTGAATCGCGTCCGTCGACCCTCGACTGCGGCCTTTCACCCACCGGTCCGCGGGACAGTTCCCACACCTTCGCGAGTTTGAGGAACACGTAGTACGCGTTCAGGACCGAGACGATGAAGCCGACCCCGCCAAGGCGGAACCCGCCCTTGAGCAGGTAATTGCGAAGGAACGCGAAGGGGGGATGCACGGCCACGGCGGCAATCGACGCTCGCCGGCCGTCCGCCTGCGCTTGCCCGGCGGCGAGTGAGGTGTAGCGGTCGATGGTCGCGAGGTGGTGACTGATGTCGCGATACGGGTAGTGATGGAGATCGCGCGTGAGCTGTCCCGGCTCCCCGGAGAGGCGGACGGACTCGTGCACGCGGCGGCCGTTCCATTCGCCGGCTCGTCGATCGTAGAGCCGCAGCTGACGATCCGGATACCAGTCCGTGCCGCGAATCCAGCGGCCAAGGTAAAACGAGAGACGCGGCACACGATAGCCTCGCGCCGCGGGCTCCGATGCAAGCAGCGCCCGGATCTCTGCCGCCAGCTCCGGCGTCACCCGCTCGTCGGCGTCGAGCGACAGGACCCACTCGTGCGCGGCAAGCGACGCGGCGTAGTTCTTCTGCGCGCTGAAGCCCGGCCACGGTCGTACGGTGACGTTCACGGTATGCCGGCGCGCGATCGCAGCGGTGTCATCGGTGCTCTCGGCGTCGACGACCACGATTTCGTCCGCCCACCCAACCGACGCCAGCGCCGCGTCGAGATTCGCCGATTCGTTCCGGGTGATGACCGTCACGGTCAGCTTCGGCACGCGGGCAGTGTACTCAGAAAAGGTGGAAGGCAGAAGGCGGGCGGACGGCACGTCCGGCGCTGCGTCGAGCCGCCGCCTTCCTAAAGCCTACAGCCGAAAGCTCAAGCCAAGGCTGAACGGCCTAGCAGTGTGCTGAAAGAGTGGCGCTCTCGTACCTTCCGCCTGAAGGCGGAAACTACAGGAACTCCAACGAAGGGCTCTAGTTTCCGCCTTCAGGCGAAATTCACTCTTTCTCGCGAGAAAGCCCGCTTCAGGCTTTAGGGCCTACCGAAGCGGTGCGATCTGGACGGCTTCGAAGTCGACCAGGGACTGGTTGTAATCGATCGTGGCGTTGAGCTCCGACTGCCGGGCGCGGGCGAGGTCGCGCTGCGCCTGGACGAGCTCGAAGGTGGTGGCAAGGCCGACGGTGAAACGTTTCTCGTCGGCGGCGAGACGCTGTTCGGCGAACTCGCGGGCCTTTCGCGTTGCCTCGACTCGCTTCAGGTTGGTATTGACCCGGCGCGCGGCATCGCGGACGGACTGCGTCACCGCCAGTTCGAGGCTCGCGAGCGTTGTCTGCTCCTGCTGCTTCTGCAGCCGCGCCTGCGCGTACGCCGCGTCGGCACTGCTGGTCCCAATGGGATACGACACGTTGATCGCGACGCTCCAGGTCTTGAAGTCATTCGCGAACACGTCGCGGAGCGCGTCGCCGAAGCTGCGGCGAATCGGGTCCGAGATCCCCTGGCGATCGAGCAACTGCGTACCGGCGATGCCGGTCAGGCCGTACCGCGCGTTGAGGTCCACGGCCGGCAGCCTCTGGTTCGCCGCGTACTTCACGTTGATGTCGGTGACCTCCATCCCCTTCTTGAACTCGAGGATGTCGGTCCGATTCGCCAGCGCGTTCTTGATCGCCGCGTCGAGATCGATCGCGCGTTGCGCCAGCACGGGCTGCTCGCTGGGATTGAAGCGCGCCGTCCAGAAGCCTGGCTGCGACGGGTTCATCACCAGGCTGCGCAGCTGATCCTGCGCGGCTTCGATGTTCGACTGCTGGATGATGACGTTCTCTTCGTTGCTCGCGACCTCAGCCTGCGCCGCGACGATGTCGATCGGGGCCATCGTCCCGACTTCGACGCGGGTCTGGTTGTTCTTCAGCGACTGCCGCGACAAGTCCAGCGATCCCTCGGCGACGTCGAGGCCGGCCATGGCCCCGACGAGCTGGTAATACGCCGCCCGGACGTTGCGCGCGGTCTGCGTGATGCGCTGCTGCAGCTGAAGCTCCGCGGTCTGCAGCTGGTTCTTCGCCTGGAACAACTGCAGCCTCAGCGCGTCGATCCTGAAGTTGCGGAGCAGCGGCTGGCTGATGTTCGCATTGAGGCCCGAGCCAAGCTGCGGATTGAAGACCGAGTTGATGGCGTTGGAAGTGTTTCGCGACCCGTCGAACACCAGCGAGTAGTTGCCGCCCCACTTGGTCTGCTGTTGCAGCCCGCCGGTCGAGGCGAAGTTGGCGTTGGTGGCGATTTCGTTGGCCGATGCCGAGGTATTGAAGTCGGTCGGCGGCTGCGTGCTGCTGCGCCTCGAGAAGCCGGTCACCAGGGCCGGCGCGTAAACGCCACGGGCACGCGAGACGCCAAACACCTGGATTTGCGGATTGAGCTTTTCGATCTGAATCCCAAGGTTGTTTTCGAGGGCCATCCGGACGGCATCCTCGATCACGAGCGCGGTTCCAGTCTGGGCCGCCGCAGGCCGGGATGTCGTGATGCCGCCCGGTGTGGTGGTCCCGGCGGGCGCCGGCTGGGACTGGACGACCTGTCCGGAAGCGGACACGGATATGCCGGAAGCGAACAGTAGGACCCCGGCGGCCGTCATGGCGGAACGCGCGATCGAGGGGCGATTTTGTGGGTACAAACGCATTACGGTGCTCTCCAGAGTGGGGATACGACGGGATTTCAGTGGCGGTCTAGCAAAAACCGCCGCGTACTAGGACGGGCGCGGCCCTCATGCGGTTCGCATGGGTGTGCTAAATTCACGGCGGTAATGCCGGCTCCGGTTACCGCCGCGACTGGCGCACCGCCATTTACCGGCACATGGGCGGCAAGGATCTCGAACTGGGCCGACGACTACAAGCGCATCCTCAAGCTGTTCGAAGACAACCTTCGGCAGGGCGGCACCGGCAAGAACGGCCGCACCGTCACGCCCGTTCAGTGAGCGCCGCATGACCGACCACGAAGTCCTCGAACTCTTCCGCCAGTCGGGCGCCCTGCTCGACGGGCACTTTCGCCTGTCGTCCGGACTGCATAGCGATCGCTACCTGCAGAGCGCGCTCGTCCTGCAGCATCCAGACTATGCCGAGCAGATGGGGCGGGCGCTTGCCGCGCGGCTGGAGCATCTACAGCCGACCGCCATCCTTTCACCGGCGCTCGGCGGCATCGTGATCGGCCAGGAGGTCGGCCGCGCCATGCACCTCCGATCGCTGTTTGCCGAGCGGCAGGACGGCAAGCTGATGCTGCGCCGCGGCTTCACGCTCGCGCCATCCGATCGCGTCGTCGTCGTCGAAGACGTGATCACGACCGGCGGATCCACGCGGGAGACGATCGCCGTCGCCGAAGCGACCGGTGCTATCGTCCTCGGCGCCGCGGCCATCATCGATCGTGGCAGCGATCCAGGCCGTCTCAGCCTGCCGCTGCAGGCGCTCGTGTGCATGGAAGTGCCCACTTACCAGGCTGACGCCTGTCCGATGTGCGCGAGCGGAATGCCGGTCACGAAACCCGGCAGCCGGGCGTAACTGTGAGGTGCCCCGTGCGGCCCGGCGTCCGCACTGCGAAGTGGTGAGTGAGGACAATCAAGCTCGTCGTTCAGTATGACGGCAGCGACTTCGTCGGCTGGCAGCGCCAGGGCAAAGGTGAATCGGTCCAGGGGCTGCTCGAGCAGGCGCTGGCGATCATCGACGGCGCCCCCGTCACGCTGCACGGCGCGGGCCGGACCGACGCGGGCGTCCATGCGATGGGGCAGGTGGCCAGCGCCAGGATGACGTCACCGATCGAAGACTGGCAACTGGTGCGAGCGCTGAACGCGCACCTGCCCGAATCCATCCGCATCACCGAACTCACCACGGTGCCCGACGAGTTCCACGCGCGCTTCAGCGCCACCGCGAAAACCTACCAGTACCGGATCTGGAACGGACGCACCGTGCCGCCTTTCATCCGCCGCTATGTCTGGCACGTCATCGAGCCGCTCGATGTCATGAAGATGCAGCAGGCGTCACAGGCGATACCGGGCGAGCACGACTTTGCTGCATTTCGCAGCGCGCGCGGCGTCAATCACAGCACCGTGCGGGAAATCACCAGCGCGGGCTGGCGGCGCGAGGGAGAGGCCACTCTCGTTTTCGAGATCGACGGCAAGGGTTTCCTTCGTTACATGGTCCGCAGCCTGGTCGGGACATTGGTGGAGATCGGCCGCGGGCAGCGGCCGGTGGAGGACATCGGACGCTTGCTCGGGGCTCCCGACCGTTCGCAGGCCGGCCGGACGGCCCCTGCCCGCGGCCTGTTCCTGATGAAAGTGGAGTACTGAGACGCGCCACGTCCTCGGGGCGGAGGCATGAGAGTGCGGCCCGACAATTGTTATGATGGTCGTTTAGTCTCATGAGCCTTGAAGAGGTCCTCGCCTCCGTCACACCCGGTTCGGCCGAAGAGGGACTGGCCCGCCAGGTCGACTTCGCGCGCCTGCCGGCTCACGTGGCGGTGATCATGGACGGCAACGGCCGATGGGCCGCGCAGCGCCATCTGCCGCGGGTCGAGGGACACCGCGCCGGCATCGACTCGGTCCGCGACGTCGTCGAAGGCTCGGCCCGGCTGGGCATCAAGGTGCTGACCTTGTATGCGTTCTCGGTCGAGAATTGGAAGCGGCCGATCGCCGAAGTCTCGACGCTGATGATGCTGCTGAAGCGCTACCTCCGCTCCGAGCTGAACACGCTGCTGCGCCACAACATCAAATTCAAGGTCGTCGGGCGCATGGAAGACCTCGCACTGGACGTTCAGCGTGAGCTGCGCGATGCAGAGGAGCGCACGGCTTCGAACGCCGGCATGCAGTTCAACATCGCCTTGAACTATGGTGGCCGAGCGGAGATTGTCCAAGCTGCGCGCCGTATGGCGCTCGACGGGGTGGCGCCCGATCAGATCGACGAGACGCGTTTCGCTTCCTATCTCTACACCGCGGGCCAGCCGGATCCGGATCTCCTCATCCGCACCAGCGGCGAGATGCGCGTCAGCAACTTCCTGCTCTGGCAGATCGCGTATGCCGAGATCTGGGTCACCGATACGCTGTGGCCAGAGTTCCGTCAACATCACCTTCTTGAAGCCGTCGTCGCCTATCAGAAGCGCGACCGCCGCTACGGCGGCATACATCAGCCGGCGGTTGCCGGACGATGAGAGGCTGCAGACGCGTCGAGGCAGAAGGCAGGCGGCAGAAGGCCGGGAGCCCATCGAAGATCAGCGTCACGGCAACAGCTGGAAGGAAGAAGGCCGGGCGCGGGCGCGAGGCTGCGGCGTGACGCGGGTCCTGTCGGCGCTCGTCCTGCTTCCCGTCGTAATCGGAACGATCTGGTTTCTTCCGCCGGTCGCGACGCTGCTGCTGGCGCTGGTTGCGGCGGTCCTCGCCTTTCGTGAGTACTGCGCGATGGCGCGCGCGGTGGGTGTGTGGGTGCCGGGCGGGATCGGCGGCGCCGCGGTTGTCCTCGCCGGCTACGCGATGTGGCTCGGTGATCGGATGAGCGACGGGCGCGCGACGCTGTTCGCGCCGGCTGGCGCGGCCTCCTTCACACCCGACGTCAGCCTGGAACCCAACCTTGTGGGCATCGTCATGCTGTCGGCCTTCCTGGTCGTGGCAGCGCTCTCGGTGGCTCGCGGCCGGCCCGGGTCCGGTGTTCTCGCCGATGCAGCCGCGACATTGTTCGCGCCGATCTACCTCGGTCTGCCACTCGGCGCGCTCGCATGGGTGCGAGCTGTCAGCGGACGCGAGGCGGTGCTGCTCCTGCTCGGCGTGATCGTGATCAGCGACTCGGCGCAGTACTACACCGGACGCGCGTTCGGCACGCGGCCGCTGGCGCTGACCATCAGCCCGAACAAAACGGTGGAGGGCGCGATCGGCGGCCTGGTGTTCGGCACGCTGGCGATGGCGCTCGGCGGGTCCTGGGTGT
>JANPCT010000379.1:0-2014 GCA_031431095.1 Acidobacteriota bacterium
CGCCGGCGCGCAGGGCGGCGGCCGCTTCGAGGACGCGCTGATTTTCGGTCATGACGTGACGCGCGCGCCGCGCCAGCAAGGGGTCCAGCGCGTCCAGCCGCGGTAGAGACGTGACGTCCACGTCGCGCAGGTGCGTGACGCCGAGCTGCCGCGCGGCCTCGAACGATTCACGACGCCGCGCGCCGTACTCACCACCCGCGTGCGCATGCGTCACCCCGGAGTCGATCACGATCAGCGCCACCCCGGGCGGCAGCGGGATGCGGGCGACGGCCAGCGTCCGCGTATCGAGAAACAGCGCTTCTCCGTCGCGTCCGAGGCTCGAGGCCATCTGGTCCATGATGCCGACCGGAGCGCCAACGAACGTCACCTCTGCTTCCTGCCCGCTTCGCGCCACCGCCACATCGTCGAGCGAAAGCGCGAAGCGGGTGCGTAACGCGCGCAGGACACTCACTTCGAGGGCGGCGCTCGACGACACGCCGCCGCCGATGGGCACGTCCGATTCGAGACGCAAGTCGAAGCCCGTGAGCTCGACACCCTGGCGCGCGAGCGACACCGTCAGTCCCTGGACGTAATCGAGCCACCCCCGGCCGCGCGTCTCTTCGCCGAGGGTGTATTCCTCCAGCGGCGGCGCCGCGTCGGCGCTCCAGGCGCGGACGCGGCGATCCTCGCGTGCACGCAGCGCCGCGCGGGTCCGCTGCGGAATCACCGCCGGCAGCACATAACCTTCGTGGTAATCGGTGTGTTCGCCGATCAGGTTGACGCGGCCCGGCGCGTCCGCGTGTGCTTCCGCCGCCGCACCGAACAGCGCCTCGAATGCCGGTAGCGCGGCGCGCTCAACGTTCGACATCGCGCCAGTCCGCGTCCCGTGCTGTCGAGGGAAGGGGTTCGATGAGCATGAAGCGAACGGTCGATCGCGCTAGCGGGCGGGGTGCGTCGCGAAGACCTTCGTCCGTCCGTTCTTGTCGAACGACAGTACCTGGAAGGCAGGCGAGTTGGGGACATCCATCCCCGGTGAGCCCGCCGGCATACCGGGGGCCGCGAGCCCGACGATGGCCGGACGCTCGCGCAGGAGACGGCGAATGTCCTCCGCCGGCACGTGCCCCTCAATCACATATCCGCCGACCAGTGACGTGTGGCACGAGGACAGCTCCGCGGGAACGCCGTGCTGGGTCTTGATAGCAGCCACGTCGGGAAGATTGGTGACGCTGCTGGTGAACCCGGCGCCGTTCACATGCTCCACCCACTTTGCGCAACAACCGCACGTCGGCGATTTGTACACCTGGAGGTGCGGCGTCTTTGCCGTCGCAGCGGTTGACTGCGCGGCCGCGGCTGCGCCTGCGACCGCGATACTGAAGAGGACCAGCAGGACGCGGTGACGAATCGTCGAATGCGATGCCATGGGTTGAGTATACCGCCGCGGGTCGTGCATAATCGGCGGGGAAGAAGTGGATGCCTGATGAATCGACGCCGCGGCACACTCAATGGGATGACTTCATCGACGCGCTCGACCGCGCCGGGCAGGCCGGCAGTCCCGCGGACGTCGAACTGCCGCCGCTCGGCATCGACGTGCCGGCAGGGAAACGCTTCGGCGAACTGACGCGCGTCGACATCGAAAATCTGTCGAGGCTCGCGGGCAAGCTCGGACGGCGCGGCGACGTCATCAAGGTCCTCTGGGATGACATGCTGCGGAAGCAGAAGCGCCTGAAGGCCGCTGCCAAGAAGGCCAAGGACAACTGATCCCGGGCCGGGCCCGCACCGGACTCACATCGCCATCGCGAGTGACCAAACCAACGGTTCGCGGCGCGTAACGCGCCGCGCCGCTCACAGTGCGGCGTGGACGATCGCGAGCAGGGCTGCGCACGCGGTGTCGACGCGGAGCGTGCGATATCCGACGCCGGCTGTCTGAAACCCGTGCGCCTGCAGCAGCTCGAGCTCGAAGGCGTTCCAGCCGCCCTCCGGTCCGATCGCCAGCAGCACCCGCTCGGGACAGCGCGCGCGGACGGCTGATGCGATC
>JANPCT010000380.1:0-6345 GCA_031431095.1 Acidobacteriota bacterium
CGCCGCGCCGACAATCCGCCGCTTGGTGCTGCCGGCATCCGTCACCAGAGATCCTGGGGACAGGCGCCGCTCCAGCCCCGGGAGCAGGGCGATGTTGGCACGAATGGGGGCCGCCAGAACGACCAGATCGGCGCCCGAGACTGTCGACAGATCCCCGCCGGCATCGATGCGGGCGATGTCGATTCGCGGCCACCGCCGGCTGGCGGCCATGGCAATCGAGCCGCCAATCAACCCGACGCCGACGATCGCGATCCGCCGGAAGTCGCCGTCGCTCAATCAGCCCTTCGTTCTCGGCAGGTGACGCGCGAGCGGCGCACTACACGCCCCAGCCGCGTCGGGCGACCGGCTCGAGGCAGATGCTGCGGCCGATGGCCGGGGCGATGATGCGCAGCTCCGCCATCAGGCGATCGAATTGCGCGGGGAACATCGACTGCGCGCCGTCGCTGAGCGCGTGGTCGGGGTCGCAGTGCACTTCGATGATCAGCCCGTCACATCCGGCCGCCACCGCTGCGCGCGCCATCGGCGCCACCTTGTCGCGCTTGCCGGTGCCGTGGCTCGGGTCGACGACGATCGGCAGGTGGCTGAGCTGCTGGATGACCGGGATCGCGGAAATATCGAGCGTGTTGCGGGTGTAACTCTCGAACGTGCGGATGCCGCGCTCGCAGAGCATCACGTTCATGTTGCCGCCGGACAGAATGTATTCCGCCGACAGCAGCCACTCCTCAATCGTCGCGGCGATTCCGCGCTTCAGCATGACTGGAACCTTGGAGTGTCCGAGCTCGCGCAGCAGCGTGAAGTTCTGCATGTTGCGGGCGCCCACCTGGAGGATGTGGGCGTAGCGCTCGATCAGCTCGAGCTGGCTGATGTCCATGACCTCGGAGATGAGGAGCAGGTTGTGGCGGTCGGCCGCGGAGCGCAGCAGGCGCAGCCCTTCCTCGCCCAGCCCCTGAAAGCTGTACGGGCTGCTGCGCGGCTTGAAGGCGCCGCCGCGCAGGACCTTGGCGCCGGCGCGTTTCACCGCAGCAGCGCTGGCCTCGACCTGGTCTTCATTTTCGGCGGAGCACGGCCCCGCCATCACGATGACCTCGTCGCCGCCGATGCGGACGTCGCCAATGGTGATGACGGTGTTGTCCGGCTTGAAGGTGCGGCCGGCGAGCTTGTACGGCTCGGTGATCCGATGCACTTCCTGCACACCGTCGAGCACTTCGAGCAGGGCCGTATCGAATTGCCGCGAACCGCCGACCGCGCCGAGCACGGTCCGCAGCGCGCCGGTGGACCGATGCACGTCGAAGCCCATCTCCGTGAGTTTGGCGATCACGCTCTGCACTTGCACGTCGCTCGCCCGTTCCCGCATCACTACGACCATGGCTATTGCTCTTCCTTTTTCAATTCTACGCTCGGTGGACCCGCGTGATGTTCCCCACCTCGCTGCGCGCCCGGGCCGGCGCTGTGCGGCGGTTCGCTCCCGGCCGCGTTTACAGGTGTGTGGCTGACTTGCTCGGCGATCCGCTCGAGGTGCCGAGCCTCGTCGATGATGCGCTCGAACAGACGCTTCACCGCCGGATGATCGAGCGGCCCGTTGTTGACCCGCTCGACGTTGCGGAGCACTTCCGCTTCGCGAGCCGGCTGATAGATGGCGATGCCCATTTCCCGTTTCAGCCGGCCGATCTCGAGGGCGCAGGCGGCGCGCGCGTTGAGCAGCTTGACGAGGGATTCGTCGAGCAAGTCGATGCGATGGCGCAGGTCGTCGAGATCGCCCGTCACGGCCGCCCTTTCAGCCAGCGCAGGTAGGCGCCCGCCTGCTCCGCCACGTCCGGCGAGGCGCCATGTTCGGCGATGACGCTGACCAGGGCACTGCCGACGACCGCGGCGTCGGCCCAGCGGGCGACTTCCGCAACCTGCGCCGGCGTGGAGATCCCGAAACCAAGCGCCAGCGGCAGATCGCTCTGCGCCCTGATCCGCGTCACGAGTGATTCCGCGTCGGTGGCGACCTGGTCCCGCGCCCCGGTCACGCCCAGCCGCGAGATCACGTAAAGAAATCCGCGGCCGAGATCGGACGAGGCACGAATCCTGGCGTCGGTCGTCGTCGGACTGAGCAGAAAGATCGGATCGAGCCCGGCGCCAACCAGGCGATCGCGGAACGGACCTGCCTCTTCGACCGGCAGGTCCAGCACCAGGACACCGTCGACGCCGGCGTCGGCGGCGGCCGTCACGAAGGCGGCCTCGCCCATACGCAGCAGCGGGTTGGCGTAGGTGAACAGCACGATCGGCGCGTCCACCGCGGCGCGCGCTGCGCCAATCATCGCCAGCGCGCCGCGAAGGGTGGCGCCGCTCGCGAGCGCCCGCTCCGAGGCACGCTGAATCACCGGACCGTCGGCGAGCGGATCGGAAAACGGGATGCCGACTTCGAGCACGTCGGCGCCGTTGCGGGCCAGCGCGATCAGAATCTCCGCCGTGCGCGCGAGATCCGGATCGCCCGCCGTGACATAGGCCACGATCCCCGGTTCCGCCGACCCCTTCATGCGGGTAAACGCGTCAGCGATGCGAGCCATCAGCGGCGCGCCTCGATCGCCGCCTGGACGCTGATGACGTCCTTGTCGCCGCGCCCGGACAGATTGACTAGAACGATCGCATCGGCGGGCAGTGTCGGCGCCAGCCGGCAGGCGTGCGCGATCGCGTGCGACGACTCGAGCGCCGGGAGGATTCCCTCCTCGCGGCCGAGCCGCTGGAACGCCGCCAGCGCCGCCTCGTCGTCGATCCAGGTGTACTCGGCGCGCCCCGTGTCCCGCAGCCAGGCATGTTCGGGCCCGACCGATGCATAGTCGAGGCCTGCCGAAATGGAGTGCGTGAGCTCGACGTTGCCGTCCGCATCCTGGAGAACATAGCTGCGCGTCCCCTGCAGCACGCCCGCGCTGCCGCCGGCGAACCTGGCCGCGTGCTCCCCAGGCGTGATGCCGCGTCCGCCGGCTTCGACGCCAATCAACCGCGTGTTCCTGTCCGCGATGAAGGCGTCGAAAATCCCCATCGCGTTGCTGCCGCCGCCGACGCAGGCCACCACCGCTTCGGGGAGCTTGTCGAATTGCGCGACGCACTGGGCGCGGGCCTCGCGGCCAATCACCGACTGGAACTCGCGCACCATCAGCGGGTACGGATGCGGCCCGAGCACCGATCCGAGCAGGTAGTAGGTGTGGGTGGTGTTGGTGACCCAGTCGCGCATCGCCTCGTTGATCGCGTCTTTCAGGGTCTTCGATCCGGACGTCACTTCCACGACCGTGGCGCCGAGCAGGCGCATGCGAAAGACGTTCAGCGACTGGCGGGCCATGTCGTCGGTGCCCATGTAGACATGGCACTCCAGGCCGAGCAACGCACACACCGTCGCGGTGGCTACGCCATGCTGGCCGGCGCCGGTCTCGGCCACGATGCGGCGCTTGCCCATCCGCACCGCGAGCAGCGCCTGTCCGAGCGCGTTGTTGATCTTGTGCGCGCCGGTGTGGGCAAGGTCCTCGCGCTTGAGAACGATGCGGGCGCCACCGGCCGACGCCGTCAGCCGCTTCGCCTCGTAGAGCGGCGTGGGACGGCCGACGTAGTCGCGCAGCAGCTGGCTCAACTCGATGCGGAAGTCCTCCTGATCGCGGACGGCGAAATAGGCCTCGGTCAACTCGGCCACGGGCGCCACGAGCGTCTCGGGGACGAACCTGCCGCCGAACGCCCCGTAATAGCCCCGGGCGTCCGGATCCCGTAGCCCGAACACCGGTCCTTGCAGCTGTTCGTGTCTCATAACATCTTCGTCTCCGCCGCGTCCGCGCGCTCGCCCACCCGGTGCTGCGCCGCGCGCACCGCCGCGAACAATCCCCGGAGCTTGGCCGGATCCTTTCGACCGGCACTGGCTTCCACGCCCGATGACACGTCGATGGCATACGGCGCCACCGCGGTCACGGCTTCCATGACGTTCCCGGCCGTCAAGCCGCCGGAGAGAATGACCGGCCGCCGGCGCGCGATCCGCGCCGCGATCGTCCAGTCGATCGGCATCCCCGTCCCGCCCCGCCTGATCGGATCGTGCGCATCGAGGAGCACCGTCACAGTCGTGGGGATTGCCGTGGCGTCGTCCAGTGCCGACTCATCCCGGACGGCGATCGACTTGATCACGCGCAGGGGAAAGTCCCGGTAGCTGCCGGCCGGTTCGTCGCCGTGAAACTGCACCGCGCCGAGGCCGACGGATCGCGCTACTGACGCGGCCTGCTCGATCTGATCGACGAACACGCCAACCGCCTGGACAAAAGGGGGCAAAGCCGCAACGATGGCGCGGGCGCGTTCGATCGGGACGCACCTCGGACTGCCCGGCCAGAAGACAAGGCCGATCGCCGAGGCGCCGAGGTCCGCGGCGAGCAGCGCATCCTCGATCGTCGTGACGCCGCAGATCTTCACCCGCGTCATGGCGCTCCCTCACGCAGCGTCCGCAGCGCCGCACCGGGATCGGCGTGCGCGATCAGCCGTTCGCCGACGAGAAATGCGTGATACCCCGCCCTCTCCAGACGCCGCAAGTCCGCCCGTTCGCGAAGGCCACTTTCCGCCACGGCGACTACCCCCTTCGGCATCAGCGGCGCCAGGCGATCGTGCACGTCCGGTTCGACGCCGAGCGTCCGCAGGTTGCGGCTGTTGACGCCAATCAGCGTCGCGCCGCAATCCGCGGCGAGGCGCAATTCGTCAACGCCATGGACCTCGACCAGCGCCGCCAGCCCCGCCTCGCCGGCGAACGCGAGCAGCGCGGTGAGCGCGCCGGCATCGAGCGCGCCGACGATCAACAGGATCGCGTCAGCGCCGGACGCCGCGGCCTCGAGGACCTGGTAGCGCTCGACGATGAAGTCCTTGCGCAACAGCGGCACCGCGACCGCCGCCCTGACCTGCTCAAGGTGCGCCAGCGAACCATCGAAGAACGTCGGCTCCGTCAGCACGGAAATCGCCGCCGCACCCGCGTCCGCGTACGCCTTCGCATGCTCGGCCGGGCGATAGTCGTGTCGCAGGATTCCGCGCGACGGCGAGCGCCGTTTGCACTCGGCGATGACGCGCGGTGCGGCGCCGTCGCGCAACGCCTGCAGGAACGCCTCTCCGCCTGGCGCGCGTGCGGCCGCACGTTGTTCCAGGAACGCCTCTGACACCTCGGCACGCCTGACCTCGACGATCCGCCGGGCTGCCGCGACGATCGTGGCAAGAAGATCCGGCGCGGCGGTCCGACCCGCGGACGGCAGTGTCATGCCGGCACCTCGTCGCGGGAAAGCACGACTAACCGCTCGAGCACGCGCGCCGCGCCACCACTGTCGATCGCGTCGGCCCCCAGCGACAGCCCTTCAGGTATCGTCGTCACCTTCCCGGCGATCAACAGCGATGCAGCGGCGTTGAGCAGGACGATGTCGCGTGGCGCGCCGGGCTGCCCCGCCAGGATCGCTCTCGCGATCGCGGCGTTGTCGTCCGCGTCACCACCCCGCAAGGCAACCGCGGCCGACTTCGGGATACCGACATCTCCCGGATGCAGGTAGAAGGTATTCACCGCCCCGTCCCGGCATTCGGAAATCTTGGTGTAGCCGGTGGTCGAGATCTCGTCGAGTCCGTCGGCGCCATGGACGACCCAGGCGCGCTCGGCTCCGAGCTGGGCAAGCGACCGCGCGACGAGTTCGGTCAGCTCCGGGCGCGGCACGCCAACGAGCTGCCGCGACGCTCCCGCCGGGTTCGTCAGCGGACCGAGCAGGTTGAAGGCCGTCCGCACACCCAGCTCTTTCCGCGTCGCGGCGGCGTGCCGCATCGACGGATGAAAAATCTGGGCGAACAGAAAGCCGATCCCGGCACCCTCGAGACAGCGCTCCACCAGCGCCGGCGATGCGGCAACGTTGACGCCAAGCGCCTCGAACAGGTCGGCGCTGCCGCACCGGCTGGAGGCGCTGCGATTACCGTGTTTCGCGACGCGGACGCCGCACGCCGCCAGCACCAGCGCGGCGACGGTCGAGACGTTGAACGTGTGCGCCCCATCTCCGCCGGTCCCGCAGGTGTCGAACACCGGGGCAAACGATCGCGACAGCCTGGTGGCGCGGCCGCGCATCGTCCGCGCCAGACCGACGATTTCGTCGGGGCGCTCACCTTTCATCGCCAGGCCGACGAGGAACCCGGCGATCTGTGACGGCTGCGCCGCGCCGTCCATCACCGCCTCCATTGCGCCGGCCGCTTCCTCGACCGTGAGATCCTCGCGGCGCTGCAGCTTCTCGATCAGGCCGGGGAACATGGCAGCTCCAGAAAATTGCGCAGGATCTTGCGTCCTTCACCCGTCAGCACGGACTCCGGGTGGAACTGCACGCC
>JANPCT010000381.1:0-6038 GCA_031431095.1 Acidobacteriota bacterium
GGCAGAAGGAGGGCGGATCGAATGACTCTAAGAAACGAGAGTCCGAGACGGCCGCGCAGTAAGGCCGCCGTGGCGAAACCGAACGGAATGGTCATGCCGACGTAGCCGAGGTAGAGAAAGGGCGGATGGATCACCATCAGCACATGGTTCTGGAGCAGAGCGTTCGGGCCTGGACCATCTGGCAGCGGATTCGCGACGGTGAGAAATGGATTCGCTGGCCCCGCGATGAGAAAACTGAAGAATGAGGCGCAAGCGAGCCAGGTGCCGATCGAATAGCCGAGGGTCTTCGTGGAGGCCTTCGGCTTGGGATCGTTGTTCAGCTTGGTGAGCGTGCGGGCCGTGTTCCAGTCGGAGTCGGTGATGAGGTCGTAGCCCGCGCCGCGGAAGCGATTGGTGCCGCTCTTCGAGACGGCGGTGATCTGCAGCCCACTCGACCGGCCGTATTCCGCCTGGTAGCCCTGCGTCAGGATCTTGACCTCGGCGATCGACTCGATGTTCATGTTGATCATCTGGCCGTTGTTGCCGGTATCCATGGCCGAGATGCCGTCCATCATGATGTTATTCTGACCCGCGCCGCCGATGCGGGTGCCGCCAGCCGAGTTCCCGCCCTCGATGACCCCCGGGGTCAAAGCCACCAGGCTGGTGAAGTTGCCGTGATTGATCGGCAGGTTCTCGACCTGCTGCGTGGTGATCGAGAACGATCGTTCGCCGCTCTGCGCCTGGACCAGCGGCGACTCGGCAACGACCGTGACCGCCTCGGCGGTTCCGCCCACTTCGAGAACGATCGCCGGGACTGACACGCGGTCACCGCCGCTGACCGGCACCCCTTTCCGCTGCGACGTCTTGAATCCACTCATCGTCACTTCGACGGTATAAGTGGCCGCCGTGACGTTGGGGAAGGTGTAGGAGCCGGTCTCGTTGGTGATCGTAGGCGCGTGCTTCGTGCCCCGCGCTTCGTCGGTCAACGTGACCGTCGCGCCAGGCACGACACCGCCCTGCGCGTCCTTGACCGTGCCGGTGATGTTGCCGGTGGTGATCTGCGCCGAAGCCGGCAGGACCGCGGCGGTCACCAGCAATAACACTGCAATCGAGCACACTCTCGCTGTGCGATGCGTTTTTTTCAACCGAACCTCCCCCAAGGCGGATTGTCCCGGCCGGCCGAAACGGTCGGGGATGTGATAAATCGGAAACGTGTCGGATTGGGCACGAGGCTACGACTGTACGTCATGGCTGTCAAGTCATTCGCTCATGGACAGGCAATTGGTGGACCGGCTTCGACACGCGCCAGCGGTCGTGACGAGGTTCCAGCGCCCTACTGCGGAATGATTTGATAGCTGACGAACGCCAGGTACTGGCTATCGGGTGACCACGACGACACATTGATCGTCCCCTGCCCGCCGAACAGGCGGGCCAGCACAGTCACGTTGCGCGTCGCCATATTCATCAGCCTCAGGCTGACGTCCTTGTTCTCCGGATGGTCGCCCGCGCCCTTGTCGTAGGTCAGGAACACCATCGTCTGGCCGTTCGGGGCGATGTGCGGGAACCAGTTCTCGAATTGGTCGGTGGTCACCTGTTCCTGTGCCGACCCGTCGGCCTTCATCCGCCAAATCTGCATCGAGCCGCTGCGGTCGGAATTGAAATAGATATGCTGCCCGTCCGGCGAGAACTCCGGTCCGTCGTCCTTTCCAGCCGAGGTCGTCAGCCTGGTCGGACTCCCACCATCCAGCCCGACGGTGTAGACGTCGAAGTTGCCGTCCCGCCCGCCGCAATAGGTCACAGTGCGGCCGTCTGGAGACCAGCCATGAAAATAGGCCGGCCCCTGTGGCGTCAGCAGCGTCGCTGTAGTGCCGCCGACCGGAACGTTGTAGATCAGTGAGGGCCGCTGTCCGTTGACCGTCTGCGACTGGTCGCTGATCGCCCACATCCTGCCGTCGCGCGTGACTCCATGATCGTTGTTGATCCTCGTCAGGATCCCGAGGTCGATCGGCTCCGGCGTCTTCAATCGATTGGGGTTTGGCGTCTTGCCTGGCGGGTCGGCCTGCACCTTGTACAAGCGCCCGCCGTTGTTGAAATAGAGCGTGTTGCTGTCGTCGGGAAACCAGTTCGGCGCTTCAATGCGGCCAGGCTGAGTGACGACGTAAGCCACGCGCCGGTCGCCCGAGCGCAGGCTGATCGTCTCGAGGGTGTTGACCAGCGTCGTCCGGCCGGTGGCCGGGGCTGGAGTGCCGAGTTCGACGTTCGAGAATGTCGCCTGCTCGATCCGTGTGGTGTCGTGAGCCGACACGCCGAGGCCAACGTAGAAATCGCCCGTGAAGTCGACGCGGGCGGCGCCGCCGGCAGGATGCAGCGGTTCGCCCGCTGAGGCAAGGGACATCGAGACATAGTTGCCGCGCTTTTCGATCCGCAGCCTTGTCGGTGCCGACGATGCGGACTGGACCTCGTGGGTGACCGCGCCTTTCCCGTCGCGCCACTGCAGCGACGTGAGACCGTCCCCGTGCACCGCGGCATCCGCATACATCGCGTCCGAATCGAGTGACTGCCTGACAATCAGGCAGGCCTTCCGATGCGCATTCGGTGTGCCGCTCGACGGCTGAGTCCCGGTGAACGCGATGGTCGCGTCGAGGGTGACGTCGCCGGAGACCTTGCTCCAGACGTAGTGGAGGTGATCCGCGGACCCCCACATGTTCTCGCCGCCGCCCGATACGGTGTAGGTCTTCTTGTCGGCATCGTAGACCGCCGAGCCCCGGCCTGCGGTGGAGGGCGTGCCGATGTCGCCGCTCCCCGCGAAGATGCCCATCGGCTGTTGAGCCGCCGCGCGCGACCCGCCCGCGAGCAGGACCACGCTGATCGCTGAGCTGAGAACCCATCTGCTCATCGTGTCTCCTTGAATGGTGCGTTTGGCGACCGCCTGGCTGTGAGGTCCTCGACGTACTGGTCCACGACTTGGTCCACATCGCGATCGCCGATGAAGCCGAGGCGTCGAGCGCGCGAGTCATCCAGCGCACCGGGCCACGTGGAGACGACGCGGGCGATGCGTGGATCGATTTGCGTACGGACGCGTGCTCTTGTAGCGGCGCCCGCCGCGCGCTCGAGAGACGCCAGCATCTGCAGCGGTGTCGCGCACAGCCCCGGCAAATTAACGGCGAGCCGCCCCTCGAGCGCCGCCGCTGGAACCCCGGCCGCGTGCAGCAGGTTCTGGGTCACCGCGCGCGGAGAACTGACCCACAGCCGCGTGTCGAGCGGCACCGGACAGATCGCATCGATGCCGGCAAGCGGCTCGCGGATGATGCCGCTGACGAACGAGGAGAGCGCTGAATTGGGTGCGCCGGGGCGGACCGCGACCGTTGCCAGGCGGCAGCTGATGCCGTCGATGTGGCCTCGCCGGGAGTACTCGCTGACGAGCAGTTCAGCGATCGCCTTGGCGGTCCCGTACGACGAGCGGGGCTGCAGCACCGAATCCTCGGGCACCACATCCGGCAGATCGCCGCCGAATATTGCCACCGTGCTCGAGAACACGAAGCGCGGTGGCCGGGACAGCCTTCTGCACGCCTCGAGCACGTCGCGCGTGGAGTCGACGTTGACCCGCATCCCGATCTCGAAATCCGCCTCCGACTGTCCGCTGAGGACCGCCGCGAGGTGAAAGACGACGTCGATGTCGTGTTCGACGATCGAACGCACATAGTCCGGGTCGAGGATGGTTCCCGTCCTCGAGTGCACCCGGGGGTCCTGGATCGGGCACGGCAGGGTATCGGCCGCGACGACGTGCGAGACGCCTGGCAGCGGACTGGAGTCAGCCAGCAGGGCCGTGATGACACGGCTGCCCAGGAAGCCGGCGGCGCCCGTGACCAGCACTCTCATTGCGCCAGTCATGTTACCGTTCCGCGTGTGAGCGATCCAGTAAAGGTTTCGGTCGTCACCGGGGCCGGCTCCGGCATAGGCCGGGGCGTCGCGATTGCGCTGCTCCAGCAGGGATGCGCCGTGGTTCTGGCGGGGCGGCGGAGAGAGATGCTCGAGGCCGCGGTGCAGGAGGCGAGGGCGGACCCTTCTTGTTCGCTCGTGGTTCAAACCGACGTGGCCGATGCGGCCTCCGTGCGAGGACTGTTCGACGCGACAAGCGCGACGTTCGGACGCATCGATCTGCTGTTCAACAATGCCGGCGCGACCGCACCGGGGATTGAACTGGATGCGCTGACGCTCGAACAGTGGACGTCCGTCGTCAACGTGAACCTGACCGGCACGTTCCTGTGCACGCAGCAGGCGTTCCGGATGATGAAGACCCAGCGCCCGATGGGCGGACGCATCAACAACAACGGATCACTGGCGGCGCATACGCCGCGGCCGAACTCCGCGCCCTATACCGCCACCAAGCACGCGATCACGGGGCTGACGAAATCAACGGCGCTCGACGGCCGCAAGTACGACATCGCCTGCGGGCAGATCGACATCGGCAACGCCGAAACGGACATGACCGCGGCCTACTCCGCCGGCGCGCCGCAGGCGAGCGGGGAAATCCGGCCGGAGCCGCGGCTCGGCCTTGCGCACGTGGTCGATGCGGTCCTGTTCATGGCGGCCCTGCCGCTCGACGCCAACGTGCAGTTCCTTACGGTGATGGCGACGAAGATGCCGTTCATCGGTCGTGGCTGAGCGGATGCCCGATCCGCGCCGGGTGGCGGTCATCGGTATGCTGGTGTTGCTGGCATCAGTCGCCGCACGCACGCAGCCCACGCCAGCGCAGCATGCGGCCCTTCCAGGACCGGAGCAACCGCTGCCCTACAGCCATAAGACCCACGTCGCGCTCGGCCTCACCTGCCGCGTCTGCCACGTGAACCCCGACCCGCGGGGGCTGATGACGTTTCCGCCGGCCGCCCTCTGCATGGGCTGCCATCAGACGGTTGCCGCCGACCGCCCGCCGATTCAACAACTGGCTGCCTTCGCCGCCTCCTCGAGGCCGGTTCCGTGGGTTCGCGTGTACACGCTTCCCGACTACGTCTACTGGAGGCACGCGACGCATCTCGACGCCCAGGTGGCCTGCGCCGAGTGCCACGGCCCCGTGCCCGAACGTGACGTCATTGCGCAGGAGACAAACGTCGTCACCATGGCGGGCTGCCTGTCGTGCCACAACAAGCGCCAGGTGTTCACCGATTGCGCCGACTGTCACGCGCCCCGACAATGAGCGCAGACCTTACGTTGAGAGACCCATGCCGCTTATGTCAATGAAGAGCCGTCACCTGATGATCGCCTGCGCTGCGATGGCGGCGCTCGTTCTTCGACACGAATTTGCGGACGTGCCCTTGGCCCAGAGTGTCGAGACCGCCGGCGACTGGCCGACCTACGGCCACGACCCGGGTGGCATGCGGTTCTCGCCGCTAACGCAAATCACCGCCGCCAACGTCGGTCGGCTCGAGGTCGCATGGACGTATCACATGAAGCCGGCCGCCTCAGCGACGCCGGCAGACGGCCGCGGAGGTCGAGGCCGCGGCGGCGCCGGTTTCGCATCGAGTGAGGTGACGCCTCTTGTCGCCGGCGGCCTGATGTACGTCGCCACTCCTTACTACCGCGTCGTCGCTCTCGATCCGGTCACGGGCAAAGAGGCGTGGGTGTTCCGGCTGCCATCGGGCAACCCGTCTACTCGCGGCGTCGAATACTGGCCGGGCGACGCGCGTACTCCGGCGCAAATCGTGTTTGGATCCACCGATGGCAAGCTGTATTCGCTCAACGCGAGAACCGGCGCGCCGAATGTCGTCTTCGGCACAGGGGGCGTCGTCGAATTCGATACGCCCGAGATCATGCAGGGGCAGGCGGGCAGCAACGGCCTGAGCTCACCACCGATCGTCTACAAGAACCTGGTGATCACCGGAGGAAAGAACCAGGAGAATCCTCCTGCCGGTCCTGCCGGCGACGTGCGCGCCTGGGACATGCACACCGGCAAACTGGTCTGGACGTTTCGATCGATCCCGCGTGCCGGCGAGAAGTACAGCGACACCTGGGCGGGGGAAAGCGGGAAAAGTCGATCCGGCGTCAACGTGTGGGGATTCCTG
>JANPCT010000382.1:0-3549 GCA_031431095.1 Acidobacteriota bacterium
GCAGCAGCCCAGGCCGCGTACGCCGAGCGACTCCGGACGCGGAACGCGCGTCAGGCCAGGCGTGTCGAGCGGGATGAGGAAGGCGCCGATACCGCGCCCGCCGCTGCCCGGTTGCGTCGCGGCGAAGACGATGGCGACTTCCGCCGCGTCCGCATTCGCAACCCAGACCTTGCGTCCATTCAAAACAAACCCGCCATCGTCGAGACGGGCGGCGGTCTGCTGGTTGGCGGCGTCGGATCCGGCCTGCGCCTCGGACAACGCGAAGGCGCCAATCGCATTGCCGGTGGCGAGCCGCCGCAACCAGGTCTGCTTCTGCGCTTCGGAGCCGAACTCGGCCAATGGTTCGGCGACCAGGGAAGTGTTCACGCTGGCGATCACCGACAACACCGCGCTGGCGCGCGCGATGGCTTCGAGCGCGAGAGCGTAGCTGATGTAATCGCGCCCACCGCCACCCCATTCCTTGGCGATCGTCAGGCCGAGGAGGTCGCGAGCCGCCATATCCTGCATGAGCGCGAGGGGAAACACTCCGTCGCGATCGATGGCATCCGCTGCCGGAGCCAGCCGCTCCACCGCATACGCTGCGACTTCCTCCTGAAAGGCGGCCTGATCGTCGGTCAGTTCCAGAATCATTTCCCATTATTGAACCATTTCGCGACCGGGACCGTCCTGGCGCGCTATGAACACATCTCCTCAGGCGAAGTCTCAACGCCGGTCCCGCGTGGCAGGCAAACCACGTCGATCCCATCGTAGCGTTGCGCATGGCGCCGCTCCGTTGCGACGCCGAGGGTCGTTCAATGTCACGACGCAGCCCGGCGATTGTCAGTGGAAGATCACCGATACCTGGTCCGGTGTCCAGATCACGAGTCCCACGACGGGCACCGGCGCGGGAACCGTGAACTACACCGTCGGGCCGAATACGTCGGTGTTCGACCGGCCGTTTCGCGTCCAGGGGCTGAGCGGACTCAATCCTCCGGCCACCCACATCGTCAGCATCGGCGGTTGAAGGCGGTTCTTCAGGCCGACAGCCGTTCGAAGATCGGCCGCAATCTCGCGGCGGTATCTTCGATCGACTCGGGCAGGACCCGCGTCTGGCCGACGATGGTCATGAAGTTGGTGTCGCCGCTCCAGCGCGGGACGACGTGCAGGTGCACGTGATCGAGGACGCCGGCGCCGGCGGGCTTGCCGAGATTGATTCCCATGTTCAGGCCGTGCGGCGCATACGCTTCGGTGAGGGCTGCTTCGGCGTGCGCCGTCAGCTCCATCAATTCGCCGCGCTCCTCCACCGTTGCGGCGGAAAGCGACCCGAGATGGCGCACCGGGATCACCATGAGGTGCCCGTTGTTATACGGGAACAGGTTGAGGATGACGAAGCAGGTCCGCCCGCGATGCAGGATCAGCGGGGCGGCGGCAGGATCGGCGAGCGACATGCAAAAAACACAGCCCCCGGGAGCGGGCCCACCGGTGATGTAGGCCAGCCGCCAGGGGCTCCAGAGATGTTCCATTTCAACGATGTTCAGACACCGGCGAGGTCCGGACCCACGATCGTCGGGGGGGCCGAAGGCGCCGGCGTTTCCGGCTCGCGGTTGATCAGCTCTTTCAATTCCTTGCCCGGCTTGAAGTAAGGCACTTTCTTCGGCGGCACGTCCACCTTGTCGCCCGTCTTGGGATTGCGCCCCTTGCGCGGCTCGCGGCGCCGCAGGCGGAAGCTGCCGAACCCGCGCAGCTCGATCTTCTCGCCGCGGTGAAGCGCCTCGATGATGCTCTTGAAGACCGTGTCGACGATGACTTCCGAATGTTTCTTCGTGAGGTCCGAAACCCTCGAGACTTCCTCGACGAGCTCCGCTTTCGTCATGCTACCGGTATTCATTGGTCGCTCCCCGTAAGCGTGCCGCGTTCAGCTTGCAGCCGTCAGCGAAGGGCTGCAGGCTGCAAGCTGTCTGCTGGCAAGCTGTTACTGCTGATGCTTGAAGTGATCGCCCAGCGTCACTTCAGGCCGCCCGGTCGACTCCGTGTAGGCTTCCCAGTCGGCGCGGAACTCTTCGTTCTTCAGCGCGCGGATGCTGAGACCGATCTTCCGCTCGGTCGGGATCAGCTTGATGACCTTCATCTGGTACGTTTCGCCTACCTGAAGATCGAGCTTGCCGTCCTTGCCCTTCTGCGTCGAGTCGTCGAACTCCGAGACGTGGATCAACCCTTCGATCCCTTCGGCCAGCTCGACGAACGCGCCGAAGTTCGTCATCCGCACGATCTTGCCGTCCACAGTGGAACCGACCTGCGTCTGCTGGAAGAACTCGTCCCAGATGTCGGTCTGGAGCTGCTTGAGACCCAGCGACAACCGCTGGTTCTCGGCATCGATGTTGAGCACCATCGCCTCGACGGTGTCCCCCTTCTTCAGGGCTTCCGACGGGTGCTTCAGGCGCTTGCTCCACGACATGTCGGAGATGTGGATCAGGCCGTCGATGCCCTCTTCCACTTCGACGAAGGCGCCGAACTCGGTGAGGTTGCGCACCTTGCCGGTGATGTTCGTGCCGATCGGGTACTTCTCGGCGAGCTCGTGCCACGGGTTGCTCTCGACCTGCTTGAGGCCGAGCGAAATGCGCCGCGCGCCCGGGTCGACGCCGAGCACCATCGTCTCCACGCTGTCGCCGACGTTGAGGATCTTCGAGGGATGCTTGACGCGCTTGCTCCACGACATTTCGCTGACGTGGATCAGGCCCTCGACGCCCGGCTCGAGCTCGACGAACGCACCGTAGTCCGTCAGGCTGACGACCTTGCCCGACAGCCGCGCGCCGACGGGGTAGCGTTCGATGACATTCGACCACGGGTCGCTCATCAGCTGCTTGTGGCCGAGCGAGACCCGCTCGGTCGCCGGGTCGTACTTGAGAACGATGACGTCGATCTCGGCATTGACGCCGAACAACTCCGACGGGTGCGTCACGCGGCCCCACGACATGTCCGTGATGTGGAGCAGGCCGTCGATGCCGCCCAGATCGATGAACGCGCCGTAGTCGGTGATGTTCTTGACGTCGCCGAGGAGGACCTTGCCTTCGGCGTGCGTGTCGAGCGTGTGCTTCTTCTTCTCGGCGTTCTCCTCTTCGAGGAGTACCTTGCGAGAGAGCACGATGTTGCCGCGCTTCTTATTGACCTTGATGACGCGCATGCGCAGTTCCTGGCCGCGCAGGGCATCGAGGTTGCGCACCGGACGCACGTCGATCTGCGAGCCGGGGAGGAAGGCGCGGACGCCGATGTCGACCGCGAGACCGCCCTTGATGCGCTCGATGACGCGGCCGATGACGACCTTGCGCTCGACATAGGCCTTCTCGACTTCGTCCCAGATCTTCATCTTCTCGGCTTTTTCACGCGAGAGCACCACGTAACCTTCGCGGTCCTCGGTGCGCTCGAGCAGCACGTCGACGATGTCGCCGGCCTGCACGGTGATCTGGCCGGTCTCGTCGACGAACTCGTCGACAGGGATGATGCCTTCGGACTTGTACCCGACGTCGACGATGACTTCGGACGCTGTCACTTTCAGAACGGTGCCTTTGACGA
>JANPCT010000383.1:0-3823 GCA_031431095.1 Acidobacteriota bacterium
TTGGTGACCGCCTCGTAGAAGATCCCCTTGTTGCGGAACTCGACGAGGTAGTACGTAGCGCTTTCAGTTCGATGCAGCGGTCGGCGGGGGTGTTGGTGATGCGGATTTCCCCGATATCAGGGTGGCCGGTTTTCGGGCAGACGGACGTGAATTCCGGGCAGCGAATCGCGATCTCATAGTCCCGGGCGGGCTGCGGGTTCGGGAAAGTCTCCAGCGCCATGCAAAAAAGTGTAGCATTCATAAGGGTTTTTCGTGGGTCGGCGTTTGACACGCAAAAATCCCGGCTATAGGATACGAGTCCGTTTTCATGATCCATCCGCTGCCTCCGCACGCGCGCGCGGCACAGGCGGAATTTCGCAGAGCGCGCCCAAGCAAGGGGAATAGCCGATGGCAGAGGCCCGCAGGATGGGCAAATCCGAACTCTTCTCGCACTTCGCGGACCGCTTCGAGGTCAAGCGGACGCAGGCGCGCGAGTTCTTCGACGAGTTGAACGTGCTCGCCGAGAAGGAGCTGAAGCGCTCCGGCGAGTTCGTGCTGCCGGGGATGGTGAAGCTGGTGGTCCAGAAGCGCAAGGCGCGCATGGGCCGCAACCCGGCGACGGGCGAAGCCATCAAGATCCCCGCAAAAACCGTGGTCAAGGCGCGGATCGCCAAGCAGCTGAAGGACGCCGTACTTCCGAAGAAGTGAGCCGGGACGCGGGGCCGGCATCGCCGGGCCGGCGACCGCGTTTCCGGGCGGCGGCCGGTGGTGACGTGCCGGGCCCGTGGTCCGGCCGTTCTTACCTACGGCCGATCAGGCCGCGACCGACGCCCGGGAGGTGCCTCTCGAGGCCAGGGCGCGGCTGTAGATCGTCACGGGCGCGAGACCGGCGACCCTCGACTGCAGGCTGACAAGGGAGTCGTCGTCGAGGATGATCCGATCCGCGGCGCTCAGCACCACCTCGCAGCTGACGCGGCTCGAACCGCGAGACGTCCTGTGCTCGAAGAAATGCGCGACGTAGCTGCAGCCCTCCACGTCGATTTCCCCCGTGTGCAGATGCTTCCGCAACATGTCTCCCCCTGCTCAACCCGCGGCCTGCGCCATCGGCCGCGCACTGGTGCGCGGAAAGTCGATGACGAAGGTGGAGCCCTTGCCCACCTCGCTTGCCACGCTGATGCGGCCGCCGAGCTGCTCGACGATCTTGCGTGTGATGGCGAGTCCGAGCCCGAGGCCGCGGCGCTTGGTCGTGACGAAATCCTCGAACACCGCCTGCAGCCGGTCCGCCGGGATGCCGCAGCCGGTGTCGTAGACGCGAATCTGCACGCGCTCGCCGTGCCCCTCGACGGCGGCGACCACCAGCCCGCCCGGCGCGGTTGCCTGGATCGCGTTGACGACCAGGTTGCGGTAGACGCGGCCGAGCGCGAAGACGTCGCCTTCGACGTAGAGCTCTTCGCTCGACAGCTGTGACTGCAGCGTCACGCCGGCGGTGTCGGCGAGCGCCTGCATCGATTCGATGACCTCACCGACGGATCGGTTCAACTCCACCGGAAAGCGCTCGAGCGGGATCGGCTTGGCGATGTTCTGCAGATCCTCCAGCACGCGCTTGACGAGCTGCAGCTCGCGCTCGAACATGCGCCGGAAGGTCTCACGATAATCGGCGTCGTCCCACATCTTGACGATCAGCTTGCAGCCGTTGCCGATGTTCATGATGGGGTGCGAGAGATCGTGGACGAGGCCCGCGGCGATGCGGCCGAACATCACCTGCCGTTCCTGCTTGCGGATGTCTTCCTGGAGTTCGACCAGGCGATCGGCCATCGAGTTGAAGGCGTCGCCCAGCTCGCGGATCTCGTCGTGGCCGCTGATCTCGACGCGCGTCTCGAGTTTGCCCTCGGCAATCGAACGCGTCACTCTGGTCAGCGCGAAGATGCGCCGGATGAAAGACCGTCCCATCAGGTAGCCGAATACGATTGTACTGAG
The DNA here is from genome assembly GCA_031431095.1 of Acidobacteriota bacterium. GTDB lineage: Bacteria > Acidobacteriota > Vicinamibacteria > Vicinamibacterales > 2-12-FULL-66-21 > JAICSD01. The sequence goes on from JANPCT010000383.1 coordinate 1,957, forward strand.
CAGGGCGAGCAAGATGGCCACCAGCAGCTGGGTCTCGATGCTGCGCGCGGTGCCGAGCGCCTCGGTCTGCGGCTGCTCGACCACCACCGTCCAGAGCGGTTCGCTCATTGCCGCCGCGGACGCCAGGACGACCTCGCCGTTCTCATCACGGTATTGCCGCGATGGCAGCGCGCCGCCGCGGAATTCTGCGGCAAACTTCAGCTCCGGCGTATCGCGCCGCAGATCCGGATCCGCGATCCGGCTCTTTTCATCAGGGTTGCCGTGGGCGATCAGCCGCCCGTCTTCCCCGACCACCAGCGCGTAGCCACGCGAGCCGACGCGGATGCCGTCCACCATTTTCCACAGCGCTTCGAGCGCGATCTCACCGACGATCCAGCCTGGCTTCTCGGAATTGCGGAGCCGCACCGTGATCGTCGTGGTGGGCAGCATGTCGTCGTCGAACTTGATGGGCTCGATGAGGAATGGCCGGTCCACCCGGCGTCTGGCGGAATCGGCGACGACGAGCCGCGTCGGGCCGAGCGCGCTGGTGGCGACCGGCACGGCGGCGCCGTTGAAGATCGTGATTTCGCGGAGTTCGGGGAACTGCAGCACGTAGTCCTTGAGGATGCGCTCCTGCTGCCATGGCGTCAGACCGGTCGCGCCGAATTCGCTGCCGATCGATTGCAGCACACGCTCGTTGTGCTGCATGTACATGCTCACCTGTTCGGCCACCTGCTTTGCCACCTTGAGGTTGCCGTCCTGAACCGAGGCACGCGTGCCGTTCCTCAGGTAGGTCACCGAGACAACACCGTAGAGGACGAGCGGCAGGATCGCCGCCATCGCGATGAGCAGGACGAAACGCGAGGTGATCCGCTTCAACGAGCCGCCTGCGTGAGCGCCCCGGCGGGCCGCCATTGCCACGGGTTGGCGAAGATGTCCCTGTCCTCCTCCGCCCTGACGTCGAACTTGAGCGACACGGCTCGTGCCGTCGTCTGCCACACGAGGAACGCCGCCGGGGGATCCTCGTGCAGCACCGCCGAGAGTTCAGAAACACCCTGGCGGACCTCGTCGTCCGAACGCGCGCCGCGGATGCGATCGAGCGCGGCATCAGCCGACTTGTAGCCGCTGTTGTTCCTGCTGCCGTCGTGCGAGCGCCACATCTCGTAGACCCAGCTCAGCGATCGCCCGGCAAATTCGAAGAGGAACGCCTCGAAGTCTCCGCTCTTCAGGCGAGTGGCCAGCGCCTGCAGGGGCAGCGGCTGGAGCTTCATGTCGATGCCGACGTCGGCGAGCTGCTTCTGCGCCAGGACGGCAAGCCGCTCGAAGCGCGCATCGCCCGCAAAGACGAGGCACGTGAACGAGAAGCGCGTCGACGCGCCGCTTCCAGTCGTGTGCACCCGGAGCCCGGCGTTGTCGAGCCTTCTGCGCGCGGAGGCGGGGTCGAACGCGAATCGCTGGGTGCTTGCCGAATAGGCAAAATGCAGCGGCCACACCGGCCCCTCCGCGGGACGGCCCTGGCCGTTCATGGCATCGCGTACTAGCGCGGCCCTGTCGAACGCCTCGTTGATGGCCTTGCGGACCTCGGGGTTCTTCAGGATCGGGTGCCGCACGCTGAAGACGAGCGGAATGTAGTAAGGGCGGGGAAACTGGTAGCTCTTGACGGTGCTCTCGGCCTTGACGAACTCCACTGCTTCGCGGCTGACTTCGTGCAGCATGTCGATGTCGCCCCGCATCATGGCGACCCACGCATTGCGCTGAGTGGGGTAGCTCGCGACTTCGACCTCCGCCAGATCGGGGCGGCCGCGGAAGTACTGCGGGAAGGCGCCGAGCAGCGTGACGCCCGTTTTGGGGTCGGCGCGCACGATCTGGAACGGTCCGGTGCCCATAG
>JANPCT010000384.1:0-4883 GCA_031431095.1 Acidobacteriota bacterium
GTCACCGGCGCGGACGGCTCGCGGGTGGTGGCGCATCCCCGGACGCTGATCGTCGCCGGCGCCGGCTCGCAGGCGCGGATCATCGAGAGCTACATCGGCGCCGCCGGCGAAACGTATTTCACGAACGCGGTGTCGGAGGTCTTCGTCGGCGACAACGCCGCCATCGATCACTACAAGGTCCAGCAGGAATCGCTGGACGCGTTCCACATCGGCAGCCTTCACGTGCACACCTCGCGCAGCTCGCGCTTCTCGTCGCATTCGTTCGCGCTCGGCGGCCGGTTCGTCCGCAACGACGCCACCGCGCTCCTCGACGGCGAAGGCGGCGACTGCACCCTGAACGGCCTGTATCTCGCCGATCGCGATCGGCTGATCGACAACCACACCACCATCGATCACGCCAAGCCGCACAACGGCAGCCACGAGGTCTACAAGGGCATCCTGGGCGGCACCGCGCGCGCCGTGTTCAACGGCAAGATCATCGTCCGGCAGGACGCGCAGAAAACCGACGCCAAGCAGACCAACCGGGCGCTGCTGCTCACCGACGGCGCCACGATCAACACCAAGCCGCAGCTCGAAATCTTTGCCGACGACGTCAAGTGCACTCATGGCGCGGCGATTGGTCAGCTCGACGACGAGGCGCTCTTCTATCTGCGCGCCAGGGGCCTGACCCAGGCCGCCGCGCGCGACATGCTGATCCACGCGTTCGCGGCGCAGGTGCTCGACGGCGTGCAGGTGGCGCCGCTGCGCGCCGCGCTCGAGATCACGCTGTTCGACCAGCTGGCCAAGGATCTCGCAGAAGTCGACGGGAAGAAGAAATGAACCCCGGGATCGCGGCCGCGGCCTTCGACGTCCAGCGCGTGCGCGCCGATTTCCCCATCCTCTCCCGCACGATCAACGGCAAGCCGCTCGCCTATCTCGACAACGCGGCGACGACGCAGAAGCCGCGCGTGGTGCTCGACGCGATTACGTCGTATTACACGGACATCAACGCCAACGTGCACCGGGGCGTGCACGAGCTCAGCGGCCGCGCCACCGACGCCTACGAGGGGGCGCGCGAGCGAATCCGCGCCTATTTCAACGCCGCGTCGGTGCGCGAGATCGTCTACACCCGCAATGCCACCGAAGGCATCAATCTCGTCGCCTTCACGTTCGCCAGGGCGCGGCTCGGCCCGGGAGACGAGGTGCTGATCTCCGCGATGGAGCACCATTCGAACATCGTCCCCTGGCAGCTGGTGTGCGAAGCGACCGGCGCGAGGTTGTCGGTTGCGCCGATCGACGATCAGGGCGAGCTGATCCTCGAAGAGTTCGACCGGCGGCTGACGCCGCGCACCCGGATCGCGGCGGTGACGCACATGTCGAACGCGCTCGGCACGGTCACGCCGGTCGCCCAGCTCGTGCGCATGGCGCACGCCAGGGGCGTCCCGATCCTGATCGACGCCTCGCAGGCCGCGTACCACATGCGCGTGGACGTCCAGGCGCTCGACTGCGACTTCCTCGTTGCCACCGGACACAAGCTGTACGGGCCGACGGGGATTGGCGTGCTCTACGGCCGCGAAGCGCTCCTCGAAGCCATGCCTCCCTTCATGGGCGGCGGCGACATGATCAGCTCCGTCACGTTCGAGCGCAGCACCTGGAATGTGCTGCCGTACAAGTTCGAGGCCGGCACCCCCGACATCGCCGGCGCGATCGGGCTCCACGCGGCGCTCGATTACATCGAGTCGGTCGGGTTCGAGGCCATCGCCGCGCACGAGCGCGACCTCATGGAGCACGGCACCGCGATGCTTCAGGCCATCGACGGCGTGCGTCTGATCGGGACGGCGCGCAACAAGGCCAGCATCCTGTCGTTCGTCATGGACGACGTCCATCCGCACGACATCGGCACGATCGTCGACCGCGAGGGCATCGCGATTCGCACCGGACACCACTGCGCCCAGCCGGTGATGGAACGTTTCAACATCCCGGCCACCGCGCGCGCCTCGCTGGCGATGTACAACACGCGGGAGGAGCTCGACGCACTCGGCCGTGCCCTCGGCAAGGTCCGCGAGGTCTTCGCCTGATGTCGGAGCTGAGCGATCTCTACCAGGAGGTCATCCTCGACCACAACCGGCGGCCGAGGAACTTCCGCGCGCTGCCAGGGGCGAGCCACACCGCCGACGGTCATAACCCGCTGTGCGGCGATCGACTTCGTCTCTACCTGAAGGTCGAACACGGCATCGTCTGCGACGTCGCCTTCGAGGGCGCCGGCTGCGCGATCTCGAAGGCCTCCGCGTCGATGATGACCGACGCGGTCAAAGGACGCACGGTGACGGAAGTCGAGGCGCTGTTCGAGCGGTTTCACCGCATGGTGACCACGCCGCCGGACCTGCCGGTCGAGGACATGGGCAAGCTGTCGTCGCTCGCCGGCGTCCGCGAATTTCCGGTGCGAGTGAAGTGCGCCAGCCTGGCCTGGCACACGCTCAGGGCGGCGATGGCGCAGAGAGCCGTAGTGTCCACGGAATGACACGGCGTCAGACAGAAGGTACAAGGTAGACGGCAGATGAAGCTGGTGCCCATGGTCCCGCAAGAGCAATTGCCCGCACCCGAAGCCGGTCATGAAACGGATGCGCTTGTCGCCGATCCGGTGAAGACGGACGCGCTGCGTCCGGCGCTGCAGGCGGCGCTGAAGACGGTGTTCGACCCGGAGATCCCCGTGGACATCTGGGAGCTCGGACTCATCTACGACGTCTTCGTCACCGCCGCCGGCGTTGCCGCGATTCGAATGACGCTCACCGCGCCGGCGTGCCCGGCCGCGCAGATCCTCCCGGGTCAGGTGCGCGATGCCGCCAGAACCGTCGACGGGATCACCGACGCCAAGGTTGACGTGGTGTGGGAACCGGGCTGGACCAAGGATCGCATGTCGGAAGTGGCGCAGCTGCAACTGGGGATGTGGTGATGCTGAGGCTCTCCAAGAAATCCGACTACGCCCTGATGGCGATGAAGCACCTCGCGGTGAAGAGCGAATCCACGTCGACCAGCGCGCGGGAGATCGCCGAACAGTACGACATCCCGATCGAGCTGATGGCCAAGGTCCTCCAGCGCCTCGTTCGCAGCGGGCTGTTGACCTCGCACCAGGGAACCCGCGGCGGTTACACGCTGGCCAAGCCCACGGCCGCCATCTCCGTCGCCGACATCATCCAGGCCATCGACGGCCCGCTCACGGTCACGGCCTGTTCGACCGAGGACGAGCAGTGCGAGCAGTTCACGAAATGCAACGTCCGCGACCCGCTGTGGCGAATCAAAGACCGCATCATCGCCGCGCTGTCGACCTGCTCGCTCGCTGAAATCTCGACGGACCAGCCGTACATCGATCCCGCGGTGATGCCGATGTCCCTGATGCGCGGCGGCCGTTGACACCCGTCTATCTCGACTATCACGCCACCACCCCCGTCGATCCGCGCGTGCTCGACGCGATGCTGCCGTTCTTCACCGAACGGTTCGGCAATCCGCACAGCAAGCAGCACGCATTCGGCTGGGATGCCAAGGGCGCGACCGACGTGGCGCGGGCCCAGGTCGCGGCGCTCATCAACGCCAGCGCCGGAGAGATCACCTTCACCGGCGGCGCCACCGAGTCGAGCAACCTCGCGCTGAAGGGGGCGGTCGAAGCGCGGCGCGGATCGGGCAACCACGTCGTCACTGTCGCCACCGAGCACAAGTCGGTCCTCGACGTCTGCCTGCAGTTCCGGGCCCAGGGTATCGACGTCACGGTTGTCGGCGTCACTCCCGGCGGCCTGGTCGATCTCGACGTCCTGCGCGCCGCCCTGACGCCGCGCACGATCCTCGTCAGCGTCATGGCCGCGAACAACGAGATCGGCACGATTCAGCCGCTCGTGGCGATTGGCGCCATGGTCCACGAGCACGGCGCCCTCCTGCATACCGACGCCGCGCAGGCGGCGGGCAAGATCCCGATCGACGTCCAGTCCATGAACATCGACCTGCTGTCGTTGACCGCGCACAAGTTTTACGGGCCGAAAGGCTGCGGCGCCTTGTTCGTGCGGCGCATGAAGCCCCGCCTCCACCTCGCGCCGCAGGTCGCCGGGGGAGGACAGGAGAATGGTCTCCGCTCCGGCACCCTCAACGTCCCCGGCATCGTCGGTCTCGGCCGCGCGGCGGAGATTTGCCGCCTCGAGATGACGGCGGAGGCGCAGCGTCTGTCGTCGCTTCGCGATCGGCTCCTCGCGGGCTTGCGCGCCGGCCTTGGCGACGTGCGCGTGAACGGCTGCCTGGAGCATCGGCTGCCGCATAACCTGCATGTCGGCTTCGACGGCGTCGAGGGAGAGGCGCTGTTGATGGCGCTCGGAGATCTCGCGGTGTCCACCGGCTCCGCCTGTTCGTCGGGCAGCCAGGCGCCATCCCACGTGCTCCAGGCCATCGGCGCCACCTCGCAGGGAGCGGGCGCCTCGATTCGCTTCGGCCTCGGCCGCGCGACCAGCGACAGCGACATCGACTTCGCCATCGACCGCGTGACGGCCGTCGTCACCGCGCTGCGACGGCAGACGACGTCCGCGTGAACGCGGCAGCTACAGGAGAGACATGAGAATCACGGTCGCCCACAGCCCCGACTCCGACGACGCGTTCATGTTCTACGGCCTCGCGAGCAATCACGTCGACACCGGGGGCATCGAGGTCGAGCAGGTCCTGGCGGATATCGAGACGCTGAACCGCGCGGCATTCGACGGCACGTACGAGGTCACCGCGGTCTCGTTCCACGCCTACGCGCATCTCGCCGACAAGTACGCGCTGCTACCGCACGGCGCCAGCATGGGCGACAACTACGGGCCGATTGTCGTCGCGCGCGAAGACGGCGTCCGCGAGGTGAAGGGGCGGAAGATCGCCATCCCCGGCGA
>JANPCT010000385.1:0-3343 GCA_031431095.1 Acidobacteriota bacterium
GCCATCTGGGTGGGCGACCGGGTGGCCTACGCGGTCGACATCGTGTGCGACCGTGGAGTCGAGGTGTTGCTGGACGACCTGGCCAAGGAGAAATTGCGCGTCAACGGTCTCGATGTGATCAGCAGCGATACGACCACGACCGTCGACGCCAGTGAGCGGACGACCTACCGGCTCAGGTACGTCCTGACCAACTCTCGCGTCGACGTGCCGTCGCAGTCCATCGAGCCCTTGTCGGCACGCTACTACGCGCGCCGGCCTGGTCAGCGCCTGCAGGACATCGCGCCCGCCGGTGAAGTCGCCATACCGGGGGCGACGGTCGCGTTCCGCAGCACGCTTCCCGACCAGCCTGCGTACGAGTTGCGCGACGGACGGGCCGCTGCCGTGCGGCATCCGCTTCTTGCGCGCGCCAGATCGATCGGCCTCGCGCTGGTGGTGATCTCCCTGGCGCCGGCCGCCTTCGTGGCGGTGGCGCTGCTGCGACGCCGCGCGCCGAAGACCGGCCGCCGCTCGACGCGTCAAGCGCGGCTCGATCACCGGGCCACCCTGGAGCGCCTGCGGTCACTCGAGGTCACGACCGCAGAGGACCGCCGCCGGGCCTACGATGAAATCAGCGCCGCGGTGCGCCAGCACGTCGCTGCGGCGGCTCGCGTACCCGCGACGGGCCTGACGGCCGCCGAACTTGATGCCGCACTGGCGACGGCGGGCGGGCGCGTCCAGAGGGAAACAGTGACGTCACTGCTGTCCGCCTGTGACGCCGCGCGCTACGGTCCATCGCAGTCGCTGCCATCGGCGGAGACGTGCCGCGCCGCCCTGTCCACGGCCGAGCAGGTGCTCGCGAGCCGGTAGGCCATGCGGTTCCTGCACCCGGAATACGCGCTGTGGATCGCCGCCGCATTCGCGGTGATCGCGCTGCTGAAGTGGCGCGTGCGCTGGCGCCATGCCGCCTTCACGATCGTGCTGCCCGGCGGCGGCGCGCCGTTCCGCGCATCGATCTTCCGGCGGCTGCCGTTCCTTGTCCTCGCCGTCGCGGCGGCGTTCGCAGGCCTGGCCCTCATGCAGCCGGTGATTCCGTATTCGCAGGCGGACCTGCAGTCCAGGGGTCTCGACATCGTGCTGCTGCTCGACCTCTCGTCGAGCATGCAGGAAGAAATGGGATCGGGGCAGAACACCATGCGCACCTCGACGGTCGCTGGCGGCCGCACGCGCATGGACGCCGTCAAGGACGCGGTCAAGACCTTTATCCGCACCAGGCGTGACGATCGGATCGGACTCGTGGTGTTTTCCGACAACCCCTACGTGATCAGCCCGCTCACCTTCGATCACGACTACCTGCTGCACTACATCGACTTCGTCGACGACAAGCTCCTGCAGGGGGAAGGGCAGACGGCGATTGGCGACGGGCTGGCGCTCTCGAACTACGTGCTGTCGCGCCAGGCCACCGCCGCGTCACGCGGCCACCAGGTGGTGGTGCTGTTCACGGATGGGGAGAGCAACCGCGGCCGGGAGCCGGTGGACGTGCTCAAGGAGTCGAAGGACGCGGCGATCCGAGTCCACGTGATCGGCGTCGACCTCGAAGGCGACGTCAAGGAAAAGCCAGGTGTGCAGATGCTGATGGCCGCGGTCGAGGACGCCGGCGGACGGTATTTCAGCGCGGACTCGGAGCGCGATCTGCTGTCGGCCTCTCGCACGATCGATGCGATGGAAAAGGGACTGCTCGTCAGCCGCGTCTACGTGCGAGACGTACCCGTCTACCAGTGGTTCACAATCCCGGCGCTCGTAGCCCTGGTGTGCGCCGCAGCCTTGCGCTCGATCCCGTACTTCGTCGATCAAACGTAAGTAGGCTTCAGGCTTCAGGGGAGCTCACGGCTCCCGGATCACCTTGCCATCCTTCATGACGAAGGTCACGCGGCGGAGGGCGGTGATGTCGGTCAGCGGGTCGCCGTTGACGGCGACGAGATCCGCTTGCAGGCGCGGCGCAATGGCGCCGATCGTGTCGGTCAGCCTCAGCGATTCCGCTGACCTCGACGTCAGCGCCACGATCGCGTCCATGGGTTTCTGACCGCCAGCAGTGACGCGGACGATGGCTTCCTCGATGTTGCGGCCGTGGGCGCCGGCGACGGCGTCGGTGCCGTAGACGATCTTCAGGTTCGGCGTCTGCAGCGCGCGCTTGAACATGTCGATGACAACCGGGATGCCGCTCGCCATCGCGGCGAAGCCCTCCTCCGTGTAGTTGCCGATGCCGAGGAACTTCGCCTTGTTCTGCAGGTAGTTCTGCAGCACGAGGCCGACGTTCGGGTCGAAGAACGTGCCTCGATCCGCCATCAGCTGCAGAACTTCGGCGGTCGCGAAGTTGCCGTGCTCGATTTGCGTGCAGCCTGCCAGCACGGCCGCCTTGATCGACGCGGGGCTGTGGGCGTGGACGAGCGTGCGCAGCCCGAGGGCTTTGGCCTCGCCGCACGCCGCGGCGAGCTGGCCGTCGGTCATTGTCTGCTTGCCGCCGTCACGGATGCTGGCGGACGCGAACAGCTTGATCACGTCGGCGCCGGCGCTCTTCGCCTCACGGACCGCCTCGCGCAGTTGTTCGGCCGTGGCCAGACCGTCCGGGTTGCCGCGGCCGCCGGTGCGTTCGTTGAGCTGTCGAACGGAGGTCAGGATGCGCGGTCCGGGCATGTCGCCGGCCGCCAGAGCCTCGCGCAGATCCAGATCGCGTGCTTCGCCGACGCTCTGCACCGTCGTGAAGCCGCTCATGACGGTGAGTCGCGCGTTGTCGATTCCCGCCTTGAGCCGGTCGTCCGGCGTTTCCCCGGTGTTGTCGAAGCGGCCGTTCTTGCCGAAGTGCCAACCGATGTGGACGTGAGTATCGATGAACCCCGGCATGAGCGTGAACTTCGACAGGTCGTACGTCACCGTTCCGGGCGCGCTGCCGACGGCCGTAATCCGGCCGTCGGCCACAGTGACGACGACGTTACGCTGCGATCCGCCTCGCCCGTCGAAGAGGCGCCCGGCGCGGATGGTGATGCTGGCGGGTGCTTGCGCGTTCGCGAGAAGGGCGGCGGCGATGACCATCCCCGGCAGAAATCGCGTCATGGTCGGCATGTCCGGACGAGCCCGTCAGGTGCGCAGCTTCTCGCGGATCGCTTCGATCAGCAGTTGCGGCGCGTCGTTCTCTTCCGTCAGCGTCAGTAACGGGATCTCGCCGATCGCCGGGTTCTGCTTCATCTCGGCGCGGAGCACCGGTTCGTCTTTCAGTCGCGCGACGATGAGGTTGGGGTGCAGCGCCTCCATGACTTTGATCGCTTCCTCCACGGAGTGCGCCGGCGCCACCGCGAAGCGCAGCCGGGCG
>JANPCT010000386.1:0-4814 GCA_031431095.1 Acidobacteriota bacterium
GCCGCCTTCGACGATGCCGCCCTGGTCGCACTGGATGGCGTCGAGCGCGCGCACCCGATGATGCACGCAAGCGATCACATGGCCGGCGAGCTTGCCGCGTTCTACGAGCGGGCTCGGCGCGTGCACCCATCGATCGCCGCAATCGGATCGACTGACTTTCACTACTTCGCACCGATCGGCATGGGTCGGACGTACGTGCTGACGTCTGCTCCCGGCCAGGCCGGGATTCTCGACGCCATCCGCGCCGGCCGCACCGTCGCCTGCGACGGGCTCGGCCGGGCATACGGTCCAGCGGAGCTTGTCGCCCTGGTGCAGGGCGACTGCCACCGTGACGCGACGATGCCGCCTGACGGCGAGACGGGAACCGCCCGTGTGGGGACGTGGCTGGTCTGGACCGGAATGGTCGCGCTGGTCCTCCTCGGCGCCGGCTCCGTTCACGCGCGGTGAGTCGCAGCCTCCGATCCGCGCCCAGCGTGTGCTAGCATCGGTGAGTTCGCATGTCGCACCGCTGTTGTTGTCCCTGCGTCTGTTGCTGCTCCCACGAGGGGAGAGGGGGACGGGAGTCTGTGCTGTGATGGCGAACCACTAACACCAGGTTCAGACTCGAACCGGATTTTGCGGCCCCTCTCCCACGGCGGAGAGGGGCCTTTTTCTTTTTCAGGAGGGTGCGTGGTGTCGGCGGGCATCGATGGCACGTACGCGCAATTGACAAACCGGCTCGACACGGCGCTCAGCGCGGCCGTGGCCCGAGCCCTCACCAAAGCCCAGGAGGTTTTTGCACATGGCGCACGCTGATTCGAGACTTGGCATCTACTACGAGCACCCGGACTGGTATCGGCCGTTGTTCGAGGAGCTCGATCGCCGGGGCGTCAAATACGACGCCCTGCACGCCGACGAGCACCGCTACGATCCTTCCCTGACCACGTCGCCCTATGCAGTCGTCTTCAACCGCATGAGCCCGTCTGCCCACACGCGCGGACGCGGCCACCTGACGTTCTACACCTCGCAATATCTCGCGCACCTGGAACGCCTCGGCGTCCGGGTGATCAACGGCGTGGACGCCTGGCGCACGGAGATCTCCAAGGCCTATCAACTGACGCTGCTCGAGGACCTGCGACTTCCGTACCCGCGGGCTCGCGTCATCCATCACGCGTCGCAGGCGAGCGCCGCCGCGCGGGGGCTGCGGTTTCCTGTCGTCGTGAAGCCGAACATCGGCGGCAGCGGCGCCGGCATCATCCGGTTCGATACGGCCGACGCACTCGAACGGCGATCGCGCGAGGGGCTGGACCTCGGCATCGATCAGACCGCGCTGGTGCAGGAATACATCACCCCCGACGAGGGGCGCATCGTCCGCGTCGAAGTGCTGGACGGCAGGTTCCTGTACGCCATCCGCATCTACACGACGGGTGACACGTTCAACCTGTGCCCGGCCGACCTGTGCCAGGACGTCACCGGCAGCGAGCTCGCGCGGGCGGCGTGCCCGGCGGATGCGCCGAAGAACAACCTGCGCGTGGAAGCTTATGCGCCACCGTCGGAGATCGTTGCCGCCGCGGAGCGGATCATGAAGGCGTCGGGCATCGAGATCGGCGGAGTCGAGTACATGATCGACGCGCGCGACGGGCGTCCTGTGTTCTACGACATCAACGCCCTGTCCAACTTCGTCGCCGATGCGCCGCGCGTCATCGGCTTCGATCCATTCGCGCGCCTGGCCGACTGGCTGGTCGACGAACTGGATGGCGCGCGGCAGGGGGAGCCGGCGTTCAGCGAGCAGGCGGCCGAACCCACGGGCATGCTGTCGTGAAGTTCGGCTAGTTGCGGAGCTGAACCTGAACGACATCAAGGGAATCGAGGCTCCGTCGCTGGACGCGTGGAGCACGCCGGCGGCTGGCGACGGTAACCGACCGGCTCGAGATCATGCATCCGCGCATCGCGCGCTTCGGGGTGCGGCTGCAGTCCTGAGGGACAAAGACGGCCCTCGTGTCTTCGTGCCCTTGCGAAATGCGTGGCACCGTACGGGCGGAGGGCGGCCTATCGTTCCGGCAGGCGCCACGCGTACAGGGTGCCGCCGCCGCCAATCAAGAGGAACTGACGACCATCGAGCTCGATGGTGACGGGGGAGTTGCTCACCGAGCCGATGGCGGCGTGCCACAGCGTCGAGCCATCGCTCGTGCGCAGCGCCAGGGCGTTGCCGCTGCCGTCGCCGGTGAAGGTGATGCCGGTGTCGGTGGTGAGGACGCCCGCGCCGGGGTTGCCTCCCACTTCGTGGTTCCAGCGAATCTGACCGGTCTGATAGTCGATGGCGCGGATGTAGCCCTTTCCGTGAACACCATAGTCCGCCCCGGCCCATCCGTACTTGCCGTGCTCTTCTTTGAAGAAGTAGATGCCGTAGGCATCGCGGGCGCTGACGATCAGCAGCCCGGTCGCGGGATCGAAGCTGGGAGAGCGGTAGTTCGTGCCGCCGCCCTCGTCGGGCGCCACCAGTCGTCCATCACGCGACGGATCCTTCGCCGGATCGGGTATCGGCCGTCCATCCTTGTCGATCCCGGTGGCCCAGTTCACCACCGCGAACGGCGTCGTCAGCAGGCTCTTGCCGGTGACACGATCGAGCACGAAGTAGTAGCCGTTGCGTGACGCCTGGAGCAGCAGCTTGCGCGGCGCTCCCTTGAAGTTGGCATCGACGAGCACCGGAACTTCGGCGGCATCCCAGTCATGCGTGTCGTGCGGAGTCGCCTGGAAGCCCCAGGCGAGCTTGCCGGTATCGGGGTTGATGGCGAGGATGCTGCCCGTCCATGGGTTGTCGCCCGGGCGCGCCGGCCCATTGAGCACCGGCGTCGGGTTGCCGGTGCCGACGAATACGAGATTGAGCTCGGGATCGTAGGTGCCGGTCATCCACATCTGCCCGCCCGTGGCGCCGCCGCTCGCCGGCTCCGTCTGCCCGGGCAGAGGCGTGCTGTAGAACACCCACTGCCGGGCGCCGGTCTCCGGATCGAACGACTGCAGCAGCCCGGGAAGATTGTCAAAGTCTCCCGAGACGCCGACGATCAGGTGGTCGCGGACGACCAGGGGCGCGTTCGACGACCAGTAGCCTTTCTTGTAGTCCGCGATCTCCACGTTCCATTTCAGCTTGCCGGTGCGGCCGTCGAGCGCGACCAGGCGCGCATCGGGCGTGGTCAGGTAGATCGTCCCCTTGTACATGGCGGCGCCGCGGTGGCCGATGTGGAAGCCCATGTTCTTCTGGTACGAGTAGTGCCAGATCTGGCGGCCGCTTCGCGCGTCGATCGCCCACATGTGATCCGGGGCGCTGAGATAGGCGATGCCGTTGACGACAATCGGGGTCGCCTTGATCGAATCTCCCAGGCCGGTCTGGAACGTCCACGCCAGGGTCAACTGCTTGACGTTGTCCGGCGTAATCGCGCTCAGCCGGCTGTGCCGCCGTCCTGAATAGTCGCCGTGATACGTCGGCCACGAGTCAGCAGGGGGAGCAAGAAGCGTCGCGGGTTCGAGCCCGCCGCCGGTATACGGCTCCGGAGGCGAGGCCGCGGCCGGCGCAGGGGTGGTTGCCGTGGTGGCAGGCTTCGCCGCGCCCGGTTGCCGCAGGGTCCGCACGTAGGCCAGTACGTTGTGGACGTCGGCGTCCGTGTACTTCGTCACGAGCTCGACGTGCGCGTCGAGTGGATTGTCGACGGTGTACTTCACCGCGTTCGTCAGCCACGACCGATACCAGCCTGATGAATCTCGCAGGGCGATGGTGAACTCGTCCCGAAACGCCAGGCGGCCGCTGACCGTTTCGCCGGACGGCGGCGTGACGCTCAACCTCACAGGCGACGGCTGTCCGGCGCGCGTGCCGGGATAGAGCAGGCGCTGCAGCAGTTCGAGCCCCTTGAAGCGATCGCCGACCCCGGCGAGATCGCCGGTCGGTGAATGGCACGTGGCGCACCCGCCGGCGCCGTTGAAGTACCGTTCCCCGGCTGTCGCGTCACCGGTCTGCAGGTCCTCCTCCGAGACCTTCCGCCGCGCGCCGACCAAGGAGCCCGCCTTGACGCGCTGGTCGTGGATGAAGGCGACGATCGACGTCAGCTCGGACTCGCTCACCGCCAGCGCGGGCATCCCCTTGTCGGGCCGGCCGTTGCGGACGACGGGCTGGATCTTGTCGCCTTTCACGTCTTCGGCCACGAGCGCGGAACGTGTCAGGTCCGGCCCGGTCTCGCCCCCCATCGCGTCGCGGCCGTGGCAGAACCCGCAGTAGGCCGCGAACAGCGGTGCGCCGGCTTTCACCTGACTGGCCGGGTAGGTCACAGGCGCCTGCGCGCCCGCGGCCGAATAGAGCGTCGCGCCGAGCAGCGTCGCGGTGGCGAAGGTCAGGGATGTGCGAGCAAGGTGCCTCGGTGTGCGCATGATTCCGCCATGCTAATCCGATTCGATCCCCCGCGGCCAGTCCTCAACCTCCGAAAGTCTCCGACACGGCGAAGACGAGCGCGTGCGGCCGGTCAGCTCGAACCCGTTGAAGGCGCGGTTGTACTGGTCCTTGCTGAAGCTGGCCTCGTTCACCGTCCCTGGCGCGCGGCCGAAAACCAGTCGTCGCCCACGCCGTAATTGCTTTATAATGCAAAGTATGACCACGCGCCTGCCGCTGAGAGTGAAATTCATCCTGCCGGCCCTGACCGAAGCCACGTCGCCGTTCTTTCGTCCCATCAAGTACTCGCTGTTCCCGCCGCTGGGTCTCGCCACCCTCGCCGCATATCTGCATCCGGACGATGAGGCCGTCATCGTCGACGAGCACGTCCAGCCGTTGACCATGGACGATCGCCCGGACC
>JANPCT010000387.1:0-20916 GCA_031431095.1 Acidobacteriota bacterium
GGTCGGCTTCGACCCCGAAGGCGAGACGACGACCAGTCCCGGCAGCGTGGCGGCGGCGTAGATGTTCTGGTACCTGGAGCGCGGACTGTCGCTGGCCGTCCATACCGTCTCGTCGCGCGACGTTGCGACGGACGCGCTGCACGCGACGCTGTTCTCGACGCCGCCCAATCCCTGCTGGGTCACGCCGGGCGGCGTAAAGGACGTCGCAGGAGGCCCCGCCCAGACGTAGCCCTGGACGTCGCGGTTGTCGGTGAAGGCCGAGTAGAAAATCGCGTGGCTCGTCGAAGGCGCGGTGTTGCGGATCCAGGCGCCGGCCGTCGTTTCACTCGGGCGGTACCGCTGCCCCGCCAGACCGTGATAGTCGCCGTTGAAGGCCACCGCCCCCTTCTGGAACAGGCGCGGATTGAGGAAATTGAACTCCAACTGCCGGCGAACGCCGGCGACGAGCCCGAACCGGTAGCGCGAGATCGACTGCGCCGCTGCAAACGCCAGCGCCGGGACTCCACTTGCGCTCGCCCCGGCTGACTGCGCCGCGTAGATGTCCCCCGACTGCCGGTAGATATAGTCCGGCGCAGCGCCGACAGGAGGCGATGGGGCGCTCAACGACACCGGATTGCCGGCCGAATCGGTCCTGAAGTCCGCAATGTAGCGGCCGAACGTTCCGGGCTCGTTGTTGCGCGTGTCGATCCAATCCACCTGGATGCGGCCGCCGCCGACCGCGGCCTGCGGAATGATCTGGTGCCCGCGGCCTGTGAGAGGACTGACCGCAACCGGACTGCTCCAGGACTGTCCATCGCGCGAGCTCGATACGACAATTCGTGCATCGTCCGGATTGGCGGCAAAGCCGCGCGCCGACCAGAAGGCGTGGAAGGCCGTGCCGTCGTGGACGATGGTGGGCATCGAGCGGGTGCGGAACTGGACAGCCGACGTGTCCTGATCGAAGAACTGCCCGACGGCCGCTGTCCAGACGACACTCGGCTTGCTCCAAGTCTCTCCGCCGTTACCCGACCGCGCGTAGACGATGGAGTCCGGCTGGTTGTTGTCGCCCACCTGTCGCCAGACAGCGACCACCGTATTCGTCGCATCGTCCACCGCGAGCTCCACCCCCTGGTTGATGCCGAGGCCTTCGCTCAGCTTCCTCGGGTTGGACCACGTGAGCCCGTAATCCTTCGAGGACAGGTGGTAGATCTGCGACGAAGAATTGTTGTCGTTCCCCGGGAACAGCGAGTAGCTGAAATGCACCGTTCCCCTGGGAATCGTGCGACCCCCGACGTCGATGGACCCGCCCGCCGGGTCGAGAGTCGCCAGCATCGCCGGCTTGTCGTTGAATTTGCCTGGTGTGCCGCTGCCAATGACCCGCGTCTGGTAGAACTGGTAGGGCTCGCCGTTTTCCTTGTTGCGCTCGTGCAGGACGGCAAGCGACAGCGTGCCCCGTCCGTCGGTCCGGCTCAGCGTGATGTAAGCAACGAGGCCGAGTCCGGGGACCGTGCGGACCACAGGATCGGCAGCCCCCACGCCAACGGGCGAGGAAGGAAAGCCGGCCAGCAACCGGTCGCGCCAGGTGCGAGCGCCATCGGTGGACATCGAGAGCCCGATCCAGGAGTCACCGAACAGCTCGATCCCGCGGTAATCGTTGTTGGCGCACAGGATCAACCACGGGTTGTGCGGCGAAACGTCACACGAATCTTCGTTGCGCTGCTTGTGCTTCGGGTTGCCGGCGAGTGCGGGGTTGGGCCCTGTCGGAGAGGGACCCAGAGTATTGACGTTGCGCCCCGAAACGAAGAAGAGATCGGGCGTCTGGGCCTCGGCCACACTACTGGCGACGAGCAGACACAGGGCCCCGAGGAGGACGGAGGTCCCCCGGCGTACAGACAGATTCAGACTCATACTCTCTCCATGCCCGGCCATGGACGATGGCAGGGCAGCGCAGCGCTAGGAAGGGGTTGCTAACATAACACCTGCCAACCCAGCAGGCAAGAGACATCGCCTCCTGGTTGGCTGCAGTGGCACGCGCGCCGCCGTAGTCTGCCGCAGCGGCGCCTTTTGGGCTCGCTTTCGCGGCATTCCGCATCGTCCGGTAACCGGACAACCGTGCCTTCCTCGTCAAGGTCACCCTGTTTGAACGCCAGGCGCGCGCCGAGCGTGATCAGAACGGTCAGCAGCACCAGTCGCACCCGAACCTCGCATAGAGCGGCGGGCCTCGGCCGTATAATCAGCCCCTGATGAAGCTGGCTTCCGGCACGCGGCTCGGCCACTACGAGGTCGTCGCGTTGCTGGGCGCCGGCGGAATGGGCGAAGTCTACCGGGCGAAAGACACGAACCTCGGACGCGAGGTTGCCCTGAAGACCCTACCGGACAGCTTCACGCACGACCCGGATCGGGTCGCACGGTTTCGCCGTGAGGCGCTGGTACTTGCCGCGCTGAATCATCCGCATATCGCCAGCATCTATGGGCTGGAGGAAACCAACGGCCAGCGCTTCCTCGTCCTCGAGCTCGTTGAGGGTGAGACGCTGGCCGCCCGCGTCGGCAGGGGCCCGCTGCCGGTCGATGAGGCACTCGCCATCGCGGGTGAAGTCGCCGAAGCGCTCCAGTCGGCGCACGACAAGGGCATCATCCACCGCGATCTCAAACCGGCGAACATTGCACTCACCCCGCACGATCGCGTCAAGGTGCTCGATTTCGGCCTGGCGAAGGCTACTGACGCCGCGGCCGGCGCGCAGGATTCGCTGAATTCACCGACGGTGACGTCGCCGACGATGCTGACGGGAATCGGCGTGATCCTCGGCACGGCGGCATATATGAGTCCCGAGCAGGCGAGGGGTCGCGCGGCCGACAAACGCAGCGACGTGTGGGCCTTCGGCTGCGTGCTCTACGAAATGCTCACCGGCAGGCGTCCCTTCGAGGGAGACGAGGTCAGCGACACGCTGGCGGCGGTGCTCAAGAGCGACCCGGCGTGGGGTGCCCTGCCGCCTTCGGTCCCGCCGTCAATCCGTGCGCTGCTCGAGGGCTGCCTCGAGAAGAACCCCCGCGACCGCATCAGCGACATGTCGACGGCATTGTTCGTCTTGAAGCGGCCGGCGCCGTCCGGACAGGTGCCGGCGCGCCGAACGTCAGCGGGATCGCGGGGGATGTGGGCGGCGCTCGCGCTCGCCGGTGCTGTAGCCGGCGCCGTGGCTGCCATTGCCCTGCGGCCGCGACAGGTGCCGCCGGCCGGCCCGGTCGCGCGGTTCGCGATTGGCGTACCCACCGGGTCGCAGTTGACTCTGTCGCGCCGCGTGGTGTCCGTGTCGCCCGATGGAACCCGCATCATTTATAGCGCCGACGGACGATTGTTTCTGAGACCTCTTGCAGACCTCGAATCCAGGCCCATCCCCGGCGGCGACCCTGGCATCCATCCGGCGTTCTCGCCGGACGGCCAGTCAGTCGTGTTCTGGACGGACGGGGCGCTGAAACGACTCGCCATCGCGGGCGGGATTCCGGTCACCATCTGCGAAACCACACCCGCCCCCTTCGGGATTCAGTGGAGCGATGCGGGGATCGTTTTCGTTCAGCCGGGTATCGGAATCATGCGTGTTTCGCCAAACGGCGGCACACCGGAGATGCTCGTCCGCGTGACGCCCGCGGACGGATTGGCGCACGGCGCTCAACTCCTGCCGGGCGGCGATACGCTCCTCTTTACGCTGGCTCGCTCCGGCACCTCGTCGGCGGACTTCTGGGACAATGCGACGATCGTGGCCCACTCGCTGAAGACGGGCAAGCGCAAGACGCTCATCCAGGGCGGCAGCGACGGGCGGTACATCCCGACTGGGCACCTCGTGTACGTGGTCGAAGGCACGATGATGGCGGTACGGTTCGATCTGCGGACGATGGAAGTGACGTCGGAAGCCGTGTCCGTTGTCGAAGGGGTCCGCCGTTCGGCGCCGACCGTCGGCAACGCGACGCAGTTCGACATTTCGAGCACCGGCGTTCTGGTGTTCGTGCCGGGGCCCCCCAGGAAGGGACAGGACGACGTGTTCGTTTACGACCGGAAGGGTGATTCGACCGCTCTCAAGCTTCCGCGCGGCTTCTACGCGTATCCGCGGGTTTCCCCGGACGGCAAGCGAATCGCGCTCGAGACGAGCGACGGAAAGCAGGCGGTGCTCGCGCTGTACGATCTCTCGGGGACCAGTTCGCTGCGCCGGCTCACGTTCGGCGGGAACAACCGTCTGCCGCTCTGGTCCGGCGACGGCAAGCGAGTGGCGTTTCAGTCAGACCGCGAGGGAGATTTCGGGATTTTCTGGCAGTCGGTCGACGGCGGCACCGCCGAGCGGTTGACCCGCGCCGAGCCCGGCACGTCACACATGCCGGAATCGTGGGCGCCGCACGGGGATCTGTTTCTGTTCAGCGTCACCAAGGAATCTGTGACAACACTGTGGACCTATTCCGTACGCGATCGACAGGCGTCGCGTTTCGATGATGTCACGTCGGCGGTATTCCCCACCGACGCCGTCTTCTCGCCGGATGGACGATGGGTGGCGTACCAGGCAGGGGACCAGATTGGCGGGACCGGAGAGGCGACCACGTACGTTCAACCATTTCCACCGACCGGCGCAAAGTACGAGATCGGGCGCGGTGGCCGTCCGATGTGGTCACGCGACGGCAAGGAACTGTTCTTCGTACCGGCGCCGAGCCAGTTCATGGTGGTGTCGGTGCAAACGGACCCGGTCTTCTCGTTCACGTCACCAGTCCCGGTTCCGCGCCGATTCGGACTCGCGCCTCCCATGAGCCCGCGGCCCTACGATATCCTGCCAGACGGCCGGTTCGTCGTTGTCGACACCGTGAACACGGGAGACCAGCGATCCGCGCAGGTCAACGTCGTGCTGAACTGGTTCGAGGAATTGAAGGCAAGGCTGCCGCCGGCCAGGTAGCTGCTGACACACCCCGCGGATGCGGGCTCGACACATATGCGATGGAGAACCCCCGGGGCCACCGCGACCTTGACGCGCTTGTGCGCGACGGGATCGCAAGGCGTCCCAGGAGTCCGACGATCCTTCGAGTGCCGCTTACTTGACGGCCTCCAGCGGGGCGCGGACGTCGATGCGCATACCGCCGAGGACTTCCTCCGCCTTCGCCTGATGGTTATGGACCGAGCTGGTCCAGCGCCGCGGTTTGCCGTCGCGCAGAGTGTCGCCGTTGCTCCCGAGCTTCTCGAGGCGCGTCCTTTCATCGGCGGTCAGCACCTGCCCCGGCAGCGGCTTCAGATGCTTGACGGCGGCCGCATCACGTCCGATCGCCTTGCCGACGCGCGTGCCGTAGTCGTCGTGGACCAGGAAGAAGTGCCAGAGCATGCGCTCCTGCACGTCCGGCTCGCACTGGCCGAGCAGGTCGCCCATGTTCGTGACGAGGTCGTCGCGCTCCCAATCCATCATCGTCATGTAGCGGACGCGCGGCTGTGCGTAGTCGTTGCGCCGCTCGAGGACGCTGTGCGTCAGCCTGCCGTGCAGCTCCGGCGGATTGTTCGGCTTCCGCGGCGCCTCGTGCAGCCCGTTGTGGATCGAGGGCTCGAAGTTGACGTGCGGGTTCTGCCCCTTTGCGAGATCCACGGCGTACGACCCCTGGCCGCCGCGCTGATTGGTGGCGACGCGCGCTTCCTTCGGCTGGTTGACGGGGAGCTGGAGGTAGTTCGTGCCGACGCGATGGCGCTGCGTGTCGGAGTACGAGAACGTCCGCCCGACCAGCATCTTGTCATCGGAGAAATCGAGACCGTCGACGAGCACGCCCGTGCCCATCGCGATCTGCTCGTTCTCGTTGTGGTGATCCTGAACGTTGCGGTTCAGCGTCATCACGCCGATCTTGCGCAGCGGGAAATCCTGTTCCGGCCAGACCTTGGTGTCGTCGAGCGGATCCCAGTCGAGCTCCGGGTGCTCGTTGTCGTCCATGATCTGGACGAGCACCTCCCACTGCGGGAACTCCTTCCGCTCGATCGCCTCGAACAGGTCCTTCGACGCCGACCCGAGGTCCTTGCCCTGAATCGTCGCGGCCTCGGCGGCCGTCAGGGTCGCCACGCCGCACGTCGGGTGGAAGTGGTACTTCACCAGAACGGTCTGCCCCTCGGCGTTGACCATCTTGTAGGTGTTCACCCCGAAGCCTTCCATGTGCCGGTAGCTCGCCGGAATGCCGCGCGGGCTGAACAGGTGCGTCAGCATGTGCATCGACTCGGGCGTCTGGCTCATGAAGTCGAAGATCCGGTTCGGCTCCTGGCGGAACGTGACCGGATCGGGCTTCAACGAGTGGATCACGTCGGGGAACTTGATCGCATCGCGGATGAAGAACACCGCGAGGTTGTTCCCGACCAGATCCCAGTTGCCGTCCTCAGTGTAGAACTTGACCGCGAAGCCGCGCGGGTCGCGCGCGACCTCGGACGAGTCGCGGCCGCCGATGACGGTCGAGAACCGGATCGCCAGCGGGGTCTTCTTCCCGGCCTGCTGGAACAACTTGGCGCGCGTGTACTTCGACGCCGGCTCGTCGCCGATCTTCCCGGTCGCCTCGAACTCGCCGTAGCAGACGAAGCCGCGCGCGTGGACGACGCGCTCGGGGATCCGCTCGCGATCGAAGTGGCTGATCTTTTCGAGGAAGTGATAGTTCTCCAGCGTGGCCGGGCCGCGGCTGCCCACCGTGCGCTGCGATTGGTTGTTGGAAACAGGGTGTCCCTGTCGCGTGGTCAAAGTCTGGTCGGACGTCGCGTCCTTGTCGTTCTCTTTGTTGTCGGCCATCCAAGCAGTTTATTGTCCGTCTCCCGCGCGCGCAAATCGCTACCTCTGCGGCAAGCGCGACACAAGGGTCATGAGGGCCACTTCCGCTTCCAACAAGTTGAAGCTGGCGGCGGAAGGACGCTACCGCAGCAAGTCCAAAGTCCGGGAGAATTTCAGGATGAACGATCGGTCGGTCCGCGCGGGACGCACGAACAGGTCGTCGAGCGCGCGCGTGTCGGTGTAGACGAGAAACAACCCCGTATTCCCGGGCCGCAGCCAGCCGAGCCGGACGTTCGCCGACCACACGTCGGCGCGGTCGTTGTACTGGGCGAGCCCCTGGATAAATGCATGGGTGGTGAAGGCATAGGAAAGCCGGGCGCGCAGCAGGTTGGTCGTGAAGTCGCCCCACGGCAACGTGATGTCGTTGCGCTGGTACGCCAGTTCCGTCGTCAGGGCATTGCCGACGCGCATGCGTAGCGTCGGGTTGAGCTGGAACCGGCGGCCGCCGAAGAAGCCGCCGATGATCGTTCGCACGTCCAGGCTCGCGGGCGCGCCCTGGTTCGTCATGAGCGCGAGCTGCGCTTCCTCGTGTTTGTACGAGCCCGGCGGGACGAAGATCTTCGGATAGATTTCGAACGGGGTGCGCACCCCCTCCTCGGTCAGGTTGAGACCGGTGTGAATTTCCGAACTGTTCCTGAACTGCCAGTGGTTGTCGATGTGCGTGTACGTGCTCTCGACGAACCCGTCGAACCCGACGAATGCCCGGTACGACGCATGCGGCCGGAGTTCCTGGAGGACCGAATGCGCCGGTCTCCAGCGCGTGAGGAGGCGGAGGTCGGGTTTGCGATAGCCGCGCCGGGAGAGAAAGCCGACCTCCGGGTTGAAGCGGCTGCCGACTTCCTGATAGCCGAGCTCCATGTCAAACCGCGGCACGCTGGTGCGCGAGCGCACGTTGAAGGCGTGGTCGTTGCCCCGGACGCCCGGCGTTTGCGTCTTCGCGACGAAGCTCGAGACAACGGTGTGTTGGCGCACGGCCGCCTTGCCGTCGATCGCGAAGGTGCGGTTGTAATCGCCGGCGCGCGCGAGACGCCCCGTTCCCTCCCGGTTGACGAACAACGCCCCGATCGACGATCGGTTCGGTAGATCGCGGCTGATGCGCGCCACGGAGAAGTTGTTGGCGGCAACCCGATCCTGCACCCGTCGCGTCTGCATGTTGAGCAGGCCGATATTGAACTTCCCTGCCTTGCCGGACGCACGGGCGCCGCCCGCGATCGGAATCGGCCCGCTGTCCGGCTGGATGCCGATCCGGCGGCTGAAAAAGAGATCGATCTCGCCAGGGTTGCCGACCGAGAAAAACCCTGCGTTCTCGAGAAAGAAGGGGCGTTTTTCGGGGAAGAAGAGGTTGAACCGGTCGAGGTTGACCTGCTGGTCGTCCACTTCGACCTGCGCGAAGTCCGTGTTCACGGTGCCGTCGAGCGTGAGGCTGGGGGTCAGGTTGTACTTCACATCGCCACCGGCCTGGCCGAGGAGGACCGCATCGACCGGACGCGGCCCGGACTGCTTCACGTTGCCGAGCACGTAGGGCGTCGCCTTGAAGTTCCTGAGGACCGGCGTCCGGATGCCGAGGAGCGATCCCGCGAGCGACAACCGATACAGGTCGTACTGGCGTGAAATCGGCGCCCAATACGATTGCTCGTTGCGCCGCCGGATATTCCGCTGGAAGTTGACGCCCCATGTCTGATTGACGGCGCCGGGGTAGCGCAAGGTGCGGAACGGAATCACGAACTCCGCGCTCCAGCCGATGTCGCTGATGTGCGTGCGCACCTCCCAGACGCCGTCCCAGTTCAGGTTGAAACCGCCCCCCGATCCTGCCTGCTGCCTCAGCCCGGCACCGAGACCGCCGCCGCCCTGGCCTTCGTTGGTGACCTGGCCGTCGTACTCGATGCCGGCGGGGTTGGTGCCGAAGACGAACCCGTTCAGGCGATCGCGGTAGGTGTCGAAGATGACCTGGACGCTGTCGGTCTGATCGAGCGGGGCGTCGCGCCGCGCGTCCGACACGATGATCGACTTCGGATCGCGATCGAAACACACGACGCCGATGTAGAGCGTGTCGGCGGTGTAGACGAGGCGGACCTCGGTGCGCTCGGATGCGGGCTGCCCTTCGTCGGGCTGCTCCTGCCAGAACCCGACCGCCGGGACCGCGGCCTGCCAGACGGGATCCGCGAGCACCTCGCCGTCGAGCACGGGCGGGTGCTCCACCGCCAGTGCGGTCACCGCGGGCCTGGCCGCTGGCGCCGGCGGACTGCCCCCCATCCCCTGCTGCGCGGCCGCGGCGCTCCCCGCGACGAACCAGACAGCTGCAACGGTTGCGACAATCCTCATTAGGGAGGATCGTACAACACGGCGAAGGGCCACCGACCGATGCGCATGTTTCAGGCTACCGGCGCGGTTGGAAGAGGCGATTCTTGACCACATGCCACAGCGCCGGTCCCGGGGGGCCCTCGACGAACTCCGCCAGGAGGAAGGTGACGTCGTCGTGCGACAGGCGGCTCGATTCGGCGTGACCGTGGAGCGCCCTCAGCAGCCGGTCGGCGATGGCATCGCAATCGTTGCAGTCTTCCTCGAGCAGCGCTGTCACCCCTTCGGTGTCGAACGGCACGTCGCGGGGCGAGGTCGTTTCCAGGACGCCGTCGGTGACGAGCAGCATCCGGTCGCCGGGCTCGACGGTGAAGCGGTGGCGGGTGTAGACAGGCGCGAGGCCGGTGCCTAGCGGCAGGTCGGTGAAGACGTTCGGCTTTGGGGGAGGGGCGGGCGTCTGCAGGGGACCCCAGACTTTGTCCCGCTTGCGATAGAGCCAGCCCGGAGGGTGGCCCGCGTAGGCGACCGTCAGGCGGCGGCTGGGCGGGTAGTACGTGGTCAGCGCGGCGGTGGTCATGGACTGAATGCCCGACGCATCCAGCCGCCGGTCGAGCCGGACGAGCACCTTGCGCTCGTCGATGACATCGACGCTGCGCAGCAGGTGGGCGTGCATCTCGGTACCGACCGCGGCAATGGTCTCGCCGTGGCCGGCGACGTCCGCCAGACAGACACGAGCCAGCAGCCCGGAGCCGCACACCGACAGGTAGTGGACATCGCCGCCGCTGGCGCCGCTGCAGGGGCGTGAGTAGAGCACGCCGCGCATCCCCGGGAGTGACACGCGCTCGTGAACCATCGTTGTGCCGCCGCGCACTTCGCCGCAGACCAGGCCGACTGCCGGACTGATGTCCTGCGTCTCCACCTGTCAATCATGACACGCGCGGCATGATCTGCCCCCGGATCGAGGGATCCGAGTCGGGCAGCCACTCGATCACTCTCATCCGCAGACTTTAGCAGCGTGCTACCCGTCAAACGCGATAGGCTGTGCGCGCCTATGCGAACACTCATCCCGCTGCTCACGCTGCTGGTCCTGCCACTCGTCGACACGCGCGCCCCGACCGACTGGCGGAGCGCGCCGCCGGCCGACTGGCAGGCGATCTTCAACGGCCGCAATCTCGATGGCTGGGTGATCAAGCTCGCCCATCACGAGCTCGGTGACAACTACGCCGACACGTTCCGCGTGGAAGACGGCGTCATTCGCGTGATGTACGACAAGTACGGCGACTTCGGCGCGCGCTTCGGCCATCTGTTCTACAAGCAGAAGCTCTCACACTACGTGCTCGCGATCGAGTACCGATTCGTCGGCGAGCAGGCGAAGGGCGGACCGAGCTATGCCAGGTTGAACAGCGGCGTGATGGTGCACTCGCAGGCGCCTGAGACGATCCTCAAGGAGCAGGACTGGCCAATCTCGGTCGAGGCGCAGTTCCTCGCCGGCGGCCGCACGACGATGAACGTCTGTACCCCTGGCACCGAGATCTTCATGAAAGGCGAAATGGTGAAGGCCCACTGCACCAACTCCAGCTCGCGGATCTATGGCAATGACGAATGGGTCGCGGTGGAAGTGGAAGTGATCGGCTCGGAGCGCATCCGCCACATCATCGATGGCCAGACTGTGCTGCAATACGAGAAGCCGATGATTGGCGGTGGAGTCGCGACCGGCTTCGACCCGGCGATCAAGAAGGACGGCACCGTTCTCGAGGACGGCTACATCGGCCTGCAGGCCGAGAGCCAGCCCGTCGAGTTTCGCCACATCCGGCTGCTCAATCTCTCGGGCTGCATGCAGCCGGACTCGCCCGCCTCTCGCGCCTACTTCGTTCACCGCGACGACGCGCGCTGCACGGCCCGGTGAGCGGGCCTCGTGCCCGAAGTGGATGAGCCCGGGCAAGTTCAGCAGGACGCCTGGCTCTCTACAGATCAAATCGATTCGCGACATCTCGTCCTCGTCACGGGAGATGCTGCCCTGCACCAACTCGGTGCGCGCTCCCGCACCAGACGGGCCGCAACCGTCCGACCCCCGGCGACGAACTGCGCCAGCAGGGCCTCCGCGTCGCGACAGAAGAAGCCGTTCGTGACGAATGTGAGATGCTGGACGCCATGCTTGAATCAGCAGCGGCAAGGCACTCGGGGCGTCGCGGAGCTTGGGCGATGCGCCTCGCATGGGCCGGTCTCTCAGTAGCCGCGCTGAGCGGGCTGGCCCTCGGCTCGGCCGGTCTCGGCTACCGCACAGGCTGGTGGTCTCTCTCGACGGCCTTCGCAATTTTTCGCTGGGCCGCCTACGGCGGAGCGGCAGGCGCCGCGATCGCTCTCGCCGGGGCCGTCATGGGCCTGTCGAATAGGCGAGCGCTCGCAGCCGGACTTGTCGGCGCGGTCGTCGGAAGTCTGGTGTTGGCAGGGCCGTGGCGATGGCAGCAGACGGCCCGCGCGGTTCCGCGGATTCACGACATCACGACCGACCTCGAGAATCCTCCGGCGTTCGTCGCGATTCTGCCGCTCCGCGCCAACGCACCCAACTCCGCGGTTCATGGCGGGCCGGCGGTCGCGGCCGCGCAGCGGAGTGGCTATCCCGATCTCGCCACCGCCATGCTGAATCTGTCTGCGGAACAGGCGTTCACGAAAGCGGAACAGGCAGCACGTGCGATGGGATGGGAGATCGTCTCGACCGATCGGGCGAGTGGACTGATTGAAGCGACCGAGACGACCCGCTGGTTCGGGTTCAAGGATGACGTCGTCGTCAGGGTCCGCGCCGCCGCCGCCGGCGGCAGTCGAGTCGACGTCCGGTCGGTGTCGCGTGTTGGTGGCAGTGACGTGGGGACCAACGCGAAGCGGATCCGAGAATATCTGCGGCGGCTGCGAAGCCAATCCGAGTCTTGACCACGCGGCGGATTGGCCCGTGCTCGTCCGGGTCGCTACCGCAGCATCACGCCCTTCGCGTTCCAGCCCGCGAATGCGCGGCCCCTCGATAGTCTGGTTGAGGACGTTGTGTCCGGTGGAATCGCCCGCCCGGACGTCTTGTTTGCGCTACATATAACGTCTCGGTTTCACTACGATACTCAGTAGACCACCATTCATTGCATACTCGGCCGGTAAGCGCTTGTGAACAAAGAGTTTGGGCGAGATGTCGATCCGCGTGTGCATGTTTCGCTGTGCAAAACACGGGGCGACGCTTCGAATGCACTTGCGAGCTCCAGCGCCCGTGACGACACTCAGCCCTTCAAGGGAACCAGCCTCCGATCCGGAGGCTCCGATCCGGAGGCTCCGATCTGGAGGCTTGAGATGAGACGAACTGTAGTCTTGGTTGCCGTGTGGATATGCGTGATGGGCTCCGCCGGTATGCTGAGGGCCCAGTCGGCCACAGGCCAAATCACCGGCACGGTCAAAGACGCGAGCGGCGGCGTAATGGCGAAGGTGAAAGTCACGGTCACCAACCTGCAGACCGGACTCACCCGTGCCACCGCGACGAACGAGCTCGGTACTTACGTCGTCCCGCTGCTGCCGGCGGGGGCGTATCTCGTCACGGCCGAGCAGGCCAACTTCAAGCTGGCCGTCAAGTCGGACGTCCAGCTCAACGTCGACCAGGTCCAACGCGTCGATCTCGAGCTGACGGCAGGAAACATTTCGGAACGAGTGGAGGTGAGGGCGAACGCGCTCGCCATCGACACGGAGACCTCGACGGTCGGCCAGGTGATTTCGGAAAAGCAGGTTACCCAGCTGCCGCTCAACGGGCGCAATTTCCTCCAGTTGCTGTTCCTAGGGGCCGGCGCCGTCGAGACCTCGGGAGAGCAGGCCGCCATGCGCCAGGGCGTCGGGAATGCGATCAGCATCATGGGCTCGCGGCCGACCTCGAACAACTTCATGATCGACGGAACGTCCAACGTCGACACCGCTCTGGGCACGCCGGCGGCGACACTGTCGGTCGAGATTATCCAGGAGTTCAAAGAACAGACCGCCACCTACTCGGCCGAGTACGGCTTCAGTGCCAATCAGATCAACATTATCAGCAAGTCCGGGACGAACAGCCTGCACGGATCGCTCTTCAATTTCGTGAGGAACGACGCTCTCGACGCCAGGAATTTCTTCGACCAGAGCGGCGTCCCCAAGCCCAAGCTCGATCAGAAGCAGCCTGGGTTCTACGTCGGCGGTCCGGTGCGGCTTCCGTTCTATGATGGGCGCAACAAGACCTTCTTCCTGGTGAACTACGAGGCCGCACGCATCAAAACGGGATTCACGGGATTTTACCGGGTGCCTTCACCGAGCGAGCTGGCCGGCCGTTTCACGACGACGATCGTCGACCCTCTCACGGGCCAGCCGTTCCCGAACAACACCATTCCGATGTCGCGATGGTCTCGGCTCGCGCGGCTGTCAGTCCCCTGGTTCCCGGCCCCGAACGTCGATACGCCGCAGGGCAATTACCAGAGGGTCCGGACGCTGCCCCAGAAGCAGGACCAGTACACCGTCCGGGTTGACCAGGACCTGGCCCGTTACGGGCGGGCGATGGTCCGCCTGACCCAGTCGATGTACAAGAACCGGACCAACTCGAATGTGCAGGACATCGGCGATCGGGTATTCGAGCAGGACACGACCAACTGGCAGGTGTCCCATACCTGGGCCTTGCGGGCGAACCTCGTAAACCAGCTCCGCGTCGGCCGCGTCACCGCGCGGGCGGACCAGGCCGGCATTCCCTGCAACCAGGCGGACGTGGACTCACTCCAGCTGACGGGCGTGTTCACGAGTATTCCTGATATCCAGCGCGAATGCCCGGGCGTCGGCATTTTCGGGTTCTCCAACGTCGGCGGCGCGGGCAACGCCTACAGCGCCAGCAACCAGCCGATGTGGGACATCAGCAATTCGACGACATGGGTCCATGACAGGCACACGCTCACGTTCGGCGTGAACTCCCGCCGCTGGTCGCTGCAGCGCGACCTCGCCACCGGGTTTCTCGGCGGCTACGGGTTCGCCGAGGGCTTCAGCGGCAATGCCGTTGCGGATTATCTGCTCGGGTACTACACCAACTACGGAGTGTTTCAACCCGCGGCCTTCAGCGTGCCCGGAAAGGCCGGCAACCCGCGCGAGTTCAATTTCCACTACCTCGCGCCGTACGTGCAGGACGACTGGAAGGTCGGCTCGCGCCTCACGTTGAACCTGGGCCTGCGATACGACTATCGGAACGTGCCGTTCGAGACGAGGAACCGGATGGCGTGGCGGAACCTGGACTACGGACCGGGCGGCCTCTACGTCGCGGATGAGACCCTCAAGAGCGGTGGCATCGCCGACGGTGCCTACTATCAGCTCGCGGGCCGGCGCAGTCCCGAGAACCCGGATCGGTTCAAGGTGTTTGCTCCGCGCATGGGCTTCGCCTGGCGGCCGTTCTCGGATGACCGGACGGTGGTTCGTGGCGGCTACGGCGTATTCTTCGACTCCGCGGAAGGGCGGGAGATCGATGGCGCCGCCGACGTGTATCCCTACGTGAGCCGCGGCATCGATCGGCAGTCGCTGGGGCAGCTGACGCCGCTCCGGACGACCGACCAGCTGTATCCGAGCTTTGCGGCGCCGGGCGTCGCGACGCCCCAGGCGACCACGGGTGTGGCGGTCAACCAGTCACCACAGCCGAGGAATCCCTACGTCCAGCAGTGGTCGCTGTCGGTGCAGCGCCAGCTGACCGGCGCCACGACCATCGAGATGAATTACGTCGGGAACAAGGGGACCAACCTGCTGATGCGGCGGAACATCGCCCAGGCCCTCCCCTTCGACCCCGCGAATCCCCTCCCCGTGTCCGCGCGCAAGCCGTTTCCCAATTTCAACGTGTACATCGACAGCGACTGGGGGGGCCGATCGAGGTACAACGCCTTCAACACCAAGTTCGAGCACCGCGGCCGGGGCTCGCTGGCGACGTTCGCCTACACGTGGGCGAAGAGCACCGACAGCAAATCCGCCGCGGCCGGCATCGGCGCGAGCGGGTTCAACGGCTGGCAGGGCTTCCTGAACAACCACGATCCCGAACGCGACTACGGGCGCTCGGATTTCGACGTGGATCACCGGCTCGTGGGCAGCTTTGTGACGAACCTGCCGTTCGGACGCGGCGAGAAGTTCGCGGGCGGCGCAACCGGCGTCAAGAACGCGGTCGTCGGCGGCTGGCAGGTCAACGGGATCTACACGTGGCAGCGGGGATTCCCGATTACCATCCAGGCGCGGGACATCGGCGGCGTGCTGGACACGTTTGGCACGAACCGCGCGGATATCGTCGGCAATCCGTATCCCGGCGGATTCAAGAGGAGCGTGACGGCCTGGTTCGACACGACCGCCTTTGCGCAGCCTGGGTCTGGCAGGTTCGGCACCTCCGGGCGCAACATTCTGCGGGGGCCCAATGTCAACAACCTGGATCTGTCGCTCTTCAAGAACCTCGACTTCGCGAAGGGGATGAAACTGCAGTTTCGACTGGAGTCGTTCAACGTCCTCAACCACACGCAGTTCACGTCGGTGCAGACCAACGTGGCCGCGCCGTCGTTCGGAGTGGTCACCGGGGCGCGGCCCGGCCGCATCAATCAGCTCGGTCTCAAGTTCACGTTCTGAGCCCGGGTGATTTCAGCACGCCCGCTGGGGGCGGGGTAGAATATCGGCCGGGTACCGGCCGGTGCGGGGGGATGCAGGGTGTGTCCGGCGGCCCGCGGGTCGTCTCGCTGGAGTGATGCTGGTGAATCTGGGCGGGTGGACGGGTTCGGTTGCCTTGGTCGTCGTGCTGGCGGCACCTCCCGCGCACGCTCGTCTTCCGCAGGCTGACGCCGTCCAGACCCAGTCGCTCTATCAGCAGGGCGAACGGGCGCTCTCTGAACGGCGCTATGCCGACGCCGAACAGGCGTACGAACGGCTGCGACAGCTCCAGCCGCGGCTTGCCGAAGTGCATGCCAGGCTGGGACTGATTTACTTCCAGCAGGGCCGATTCGCTGAGGCCCTCGCCCCGCTCCGCCGCGCGCTCGAGCTGAAGCCGGCGCTGCCCAACGTCGGCTCACTGCTGGCGATGTCGCTCTCGGAGGTCGGTCGCCACGCAGAGGCGCTGGCCGGGCTCGAGAAGGCGTTCCACCATCAGTCAACGGACTCCGCCCTCCGTCGTATGGCCGGCCTCCATCTGCAGCGCTCCTATACTGATCTCGGTCGTGACGGCGAGGCCGTCGCCGTGGCTCTCGAGATGAACCGGCGCTATCCAGACGACCCGGAGGTGCTTTACCACACCGGACGGCTCTTCGGGAACTACGCGTATCTGCAGACGGTGAAGCTCGCGCGTATCGCGCCCGGCTCGGTGTGGCTGCATCAGGCCGCCGGCGAAGCGAACGAGAGCCAGGGCCTGCTCGATGAAGCCATCAGCGAATACCGGCAGGTGCTGGTGATCGCGCCGAACCGGCCAGGTCTCCACTTCCGGCTCGGCCGGGTGTTGCTCTCACGTTCGGAGCAGGCCGGAGGCGACGCCGCGGCGCTGGCGGAGACCGAGGCGTTGAAGGAGTTCGAGCAGGAGCTCCAGATCGACCCGACTAATGCGAATGCCGCATATGAAATCGGGGAGATGCAACGCAAGGCTGGACAGCTCGACAAAGCGGTCGAGTCCTTCCGGAGGGCTGTGGACTCGTATCCCGGGTTCGAGGAAGCGCTCGTCGGACTCGGACGCTCGTTGGTCGCGGCGGGAGAGCCCGGTGCCGCGCTGCCCCATCTGCGGAAGGCCACCACGTTGAACCCTCGCGACGAGGTCGCGTTCTACCAGCTCGCGCAGGCCCACCGCGCGCTCGGCCAGGACGCCGATCAGCAGCAGGCGCTCGCCGCGTTCGAGCGCCTGCTCAGTGAGAACGCGCGTCGAGCCGTAGCGGTACCCGCGGGACCGCCGAACGTCACGAAGCAAGTCATCGACCGGATCCGGCAC
Source organism: Acidobacteriota bacterium (assembly GCA_031431095.1). Classification (GTDB taxonomy): domain Bacteria; phylum Acidobacteriota; class Vicinamibacteria; order Vicinamibacterales; family 2-12-FULL-66-21; genus JAICSD01. The sequence goes on from JANPCT010000387.1 coordinate 17,050, forward strand.
CCGTAGACGACGCAGACGCCGATGGCACTGCCATGCTGAAGACCCGCCAACTTGCGGCTGTCATGCTCGTTGCGGCCGGTCTCATGGCCGGCGTGACACCATCCGGCCAGCCCGCTCCGCGCGTGGTGTTCACGGATGTCACTGCCGCCACCGGGATTACGTTCAGCCATGCGTCAGCCCCCGAGAATAAATACATCGTCGAATCCATGAGTGGAGGCGTCGCCCTGTTCGATTTCGACAAGGATGGACGGCTCGACGTCTACCTTGTGAACTCGCCGACCGTGGCCACCGCCGCCACTCCCGCGGGCGCGCGAAGTGCGCTGTGGCGGAACAACGGCGACGGCACGTTCGCCGACGTCACCGAGCGGGCCGGCGTGGGCGACCCGGGCTGGGCGATGGGCGTGGCGACCGGCGACTACGACAACGATGGCTGGGAGGATCTCTACGTAACCAGCTTCGGCCCCAATCACCTGTTCCGCAACAACGGCGACGGCACGTTCTCCGATGTCACGCCGCGCGCGGGCGTCGGCGATCCCCGCTGGTCGACCGGCGCCGCCTTCGGCGACTACGACAACGACGGCCGACTCGACCTGTTCGTAGCCAACTACGTCGACGTGAGCCTCGATGCGCTGCCGGCGTTCGGGAGCGGCAAGCATTGCGTGTTCCGCGGGATTCCCGTGCAGTGCGGCCCGCGTGGTCTCAAAGGCGCCGGTGACTCGCTGTACCACAACAATGGCGACGGGACCTTCACCGATGTGTCACAAACAGCCGGCGTCTCGGATGAGGCCCGCCGGTTCGGCATGGGCGTGGCCTGGTGCGACTTCAATGAGGACGGCCGCATCGATCTCTACGTCGCCAACGATTCCGGCCCGAACTATCTGTTTCGCAACAACGGCGACCGCACCTTCACGGACGTGGGACTCGCCTCGGGCACAGCGCTCAGCGACAACGGCGCCGAGCAGGCGTCGATGGGCGTCACCATCGGCGACTACGACCACCGCGGCCGGTGGAGCATCGTGGTGACGAACTTCGCCGACGAGTACAACGCCGTGTATCGGCACGAGAAGGGCTTTCTGTTCACCGACGCGTCGTACGCGACACGCACCGCCAAGTCGAGCCTGCCCTTCGTCGGCTGGGGCACCAAGTTCTTCGACTACGACAACGACGGCTGGCTGGATCTCATGGTGGTCAATGGTCACGTCTACCCGCAGTTGGACAAAGCCGGCACGGACTCCGCGTACCGCCAGCGCAAACTGCTGTACCGCAACGACCGTGATGGCACCTTCTCCGAAGTCGCGCGAGACGTTGGCCCGGCGCTGATGGCCGGGGCCGTAAGCCGAGGGGCGGCGTTCGGCGACCTCGACAACGACGGCGACGTCGACGTCGTCGTCAACAACCTGGACGGGCCGCTGACCGTCCTTCGCAACGATGGCGGCAACGGGAACAACTTTCTCGTGATCGACCTGGCGGGGCGAAAAAGCAACCGCAGCGCGTTCGGCGCCAGAGTCAAGGTGGTCGCGGGCGATCTCGTGCAGGTTGACGAGCGCCGGAGCGGCGGGAGCTACCTTTCGCAGAACGATGTGCGGCTGCACTTCGGGCTGGAGAAGCGGCAGAAGGTGGACAGGGTCGAAGTTCGCTGGCCGGACGGCGGCATCGACGTCCTGACGAATGTTGCAGCCAATCGCTTCATCACCGTCACGGAGGGAGACCATCGACCCGACGCGGACAAGGCGACGGAACCCAATCCGCGCTGATCACGACTATGCGCCGCACAACACGCGACAATAAACCACACGCTCCGCAGGCAGAGAGAACGAGGGCGAGGAGGACGGATCGAGATCCAGGACGCATGGGATGTCCCGAGTTGTGATGGCACGCTCGAATGGCAGGCTGGCGACTCACCGCGCAAAACGCCGTACTGCTGTATAACGATGCCGTGCTTCGCACCATGTTCGGACCGAGTCAGAAGGAAATCTGGCGGCAGCTCAGCGCCGAGATGCCGGCGACCTTCGTGGAAGGCGGCTTCCTCAGGAGCGACAAGGTCCAGGCGACGCACGGCGAGTGGACGGTTACCCTCGACAAGTACGTGGTCCATACCGGCAAGGTCACGATCGTGTACACGCGCATGCGCGCCCCGTACGTCAATCCGGACGGCTTCCGCTTCAGGGTCTACCGGAAAGGCGTCTTCAGCCAGATTGGCAAGATGTTCGGGATGCAGGACGTCGAGGTCGGCATGCCGGATTTCGACCGCGACTTCATCATCAAGGGCAACGACGAAGGCAAGCTGCGCCAGTTGTTCGCCAATCCCAGGATCCGTGAACTCGTCTCCGGACAGAAGGACATCGATTTCTCGGTCAAGGACGATGAAGGCTGGTTCGGACCGTCGTTCCCCGGGGGCGTGGACGAGCTCGCCTTCCTCGTCGTCGGCATGATCAAGGACGTCGAACGCCTTAAGCGCCTGTACGAGCTCTTTGGCGAGACCCTCGACGAGCTGTGCCGCATCGGCTCGGCGTATCAGTCGGATCCCGGCCTGCGGCTGTAACCGGGGGACCTGGCAGCCGCCATGCGGGCTAACGGCGTTGGCAGACTGCGAGGAAGCCGGCGCGTCATTCTGATGCGTGTTGGTGGCTTTGCGCTGGGGCAGAGGTTGAACACCGGATTCGTCCCCATCCTGATGCTGACCGCCACGGTGTGACACATCGTCCTGCCCGGAATTGGTGGTAACTGGAGACCGGCTTATTGTACCCTTCGACCGATAGAGCCCAGGAGGGTCCGTGTTCCGATTCGACGCCGAGAAGAGCGTGGAATTCTGCGACGGCATGCGGCGGCGCGATTTCCTGCACGCCGGGTCACTGGCGCTGCTCGGATTGAGCCTGCGCGACCTCGCCGTGCTGAAGGCAGCCGGCCGCGTCGACACCGCCCGCGATGTCAACTGCATCATGCTGATGCTGGTTGGCGGCCCGAGCCACATCGACACCTGGGACATGAAGCCCGATGCGCCGGCCGAGATCCGCGGCCCGTTCAAAGCCATTCCCACCAACGTCAGCGGCATCCAGATCAGCGAGGTCTTCCCGCGGATGGCCAGGCACGCGGACAAGTACGCGCTGCTGCGATCGGTGTATCACCCGGGTGCCGGCGTCCACGACGTCGGGCACCAGTACATGCAGACGGGCCGCTTCTTCCAGTTCGGCAACGAACAGCCGCACATCGGCTGCGTCCTGAGCAAGCTGAAGGGACCCAAAGGCGACGCCCCCCCGCACGTGCTGCTGCCGCGGCCGATCGGCAACACCGGCGGGAATCTCCCGCACGGCCAGAACGCGGGGTTTCTCGGCAAGACCTTCGATCCCTTCGTCCTCAATGCCGATCCGTCGGATCCGGACTTCTCGGTCCCCGACCTGCTGTCGCCCGATTACCTGCCGCCGATGCGCGTCGACGGGCGCGAGTCGATGCGCAAGCTGGTCGACAAGGCCGTCTCGCACCTCGAGTCCGTGCCCGACGCGCGGCTCCTCGACAGCAATTTTCAATCGGCGTATCGCATGCTGTCGTCGACGAAAGCGCGCGATGCCTTCGATCTGTCGAAGGAGAGCGACGCGACCAAGGAGCGCTACGGCCGCAACCGCTTCGGCATGAGCTGCCTGCTGGCGCGCCGGATGGTCGAGCGCGACGTCCGCTTCGTCACCGTCAACATGTTCGAGACGGTCTTCAACGAGATCACCTGGGACATCCACGGCTCTGCGCCGTTCAGCCCGATCAGTTGTGACCGGGATCTGATCGGACCGATGTTCGATCACGCCTACAGCTCGCTGCTCGAGGACCTCCACGATCGCGGGCTGCTCGAGAACACGCTGGTACTGGCGATGGGGGAGT
>JANPCT010000388.1:0-2129 GCA_031431095.1 Acidobacteriota bacterium
CGGATCGCGCATCGACCCGGCGATCCTGACGCAGCGCACCGGCCGCCTCACCGCGCCGCTGCTCTACGCGGGCAGCGGACCGGCGTGGTGGTATCTCGTGCTCAAGAACTGGGTCATCGCGAGCGGCATTCACCCGCGTGCCGTGATCATCTTCTTCCGCGACACCAATCTCACCAACGTGCTGTTCCGGATCGAGGAGACGTGGTCGCTCGATACGGCGGCGCTCGCGCGCGAGGACGACCTGAACGCGGTCGTGGCGCGGCGGCGGGGCAGCCCGTTCTACCGGGTGCGCGATGCCTTCGAGCGCGTCTACCAGGCGGAGCAGGCGCGGCGGTGGGTCGAACCGGTGCTGAACGAGTGGCCGGCGCGCGTGATCTTTCCCTATCGCCGCACCCGGACCATCTTCCGCGATCGCCTCAACGACCGCTTCGGCCTGTCGCACCTGCGGCCGATGGACGCCGCCGACATGCGGGCCACCGAGGATCGCGAAGCGGACTTCGACGCCTACGTCGAGAAATCCGGGTTGCCGCTGATGCTGCGCGACGCGCGCGCTGCCGGGCTGACGCTGGTGCTGGTTCGCGCGCAGCGCCGGCCGCTGGACGGCCAGGCACCGCACCAGTCGCCGGCCCTGCGGCGATACGTGGCGCGGCTACAGGCCTACATCGAGGCGCGCGGCGGCGTCTTCATGGACGACACCGGCGACCCCGCCGAGACGATCGATCTCTATGACGACGGCGACCACCTGTCGCGGGAGGGGCGCCGGCGCTACACCGAGGCGTTCGCCGTCCGTCTGCAGCAGCGCCTTCCGTGATCTTTCACAGCCTCGACTTCGTCGTCTTCTTCGTTGTCGTCGTGGCGGCGTACTGGCGGCTGCGCCACCGCGCGCAGAACGTTCTGCTGCTGGCCGCCAGTTACCTGTTCTACGGTTATGTGCATCCCTGGTTCCTGAGCCTCATCGCCGCCTCCACGGTGATCGACTATCTCGCGGCACGCGGGATGGAGCGATGGCCCGAGCGCAGGCGGCGGTGCATGGCCGTGAGCGTGATCTCGAATTTCGGGATGCTCGGGTTCTTCAAATACTTCAACTTCTTTGTCGACAACGTCCACGCCGTGCTGGCGTCGGCCGGCGTCCACGCCAGTGTTCCGGTGCTGCGCGTCCTGCTGCCGGTCGGTATCTCGTTCTACACGTTCCAGGCGATGAGCTACACCATTGACGTCTTCCGTGGTGAGTTGCGCGCGCGGCGCAGCCTGCTCGACGTCGCGGTATTCATCTCGTTTTTCCCGCATCTCGTCGCCGGCCCGATCCAGCGCGCGTCCTACCTGCTGCCGCAGGTGGAGCAGGAGCGCCGGTTCTCAGCCGAGAAGGCGGCCAGCGGATTCTTCCTGATCGTGTGGGGATTCTTCAAGAAGCTCGTGATCGCCGACAACGTCGGCGTCATTGCCAACAAGGTGTTCGCGCTGAACGATCCGTCATTCGAGATCCTGTGGGCCGGCGTGTTCGCCTTCGCCATTCAGATCTACGCCGACTTCTCGGCCTATACCGACATCGCGCGCGGCTCGTCGCGCTGGCTCGGCTTCGAGCTGACCGAGAATTTCGAACATCCCTACATGGCGCGCAACCCGGCGGACTTCTGGCGCCGGTGGAACATCTCGCTCTCGACCTGGTTTCGCGACTACGTCTACATTCCGCTCGGCGGATCGCGCGGCTCCGAGGGAATCTGGGCCCGCAATGTGCTCATCACGTTTCTGTTGTCAGGTCTGTGGCACGGCGCCAGTTGGAACTACGTCTTGTGGGGGCTGTATCACGGCGTGCTGCTCGTCCTCACGAGGGCGCACCATATCCTCCGGCCAGCGACGGGCACAGGGTACGCGGCGGCAGGCGGACGCGCGGCGCCCGGCGTCGCCGACGTGCTGCGCATCGCCGGCATGTTCGTGCTGACACTCATTGGCTGGCTGCTATTCCGGGAAACGGAGATAGCCGCGATTGCCCGTGACCTGCGCCTGTCGCCCTGGAACAGCTCGCCGTTCGAGCGCCAGGCGGGCCTGGCGCTCTTCCTTCTGGCGTTTGGATATTCCATCCCGTTGTGGACGCAGAGCATCTGGGTGGAGTTGCACCGCGGGGTGACGCG
>JANPCT010000389.1:0-11832 GCA_031431095.1 Acidobacteriota bacterium
GGGCCTCGCGAATGAGGCGCGCCAGCTCCGGCGCACCAGCCGTGTCGCCGTGGACGCAGATCGTGTCGACGTGGAGCGGCACCTCCCCACCCGCGACCGTGAGGACGATGCCGTCACGGACCATGCGGACGGCGCGAAGCACGACGGCCGCAGCGTCATGGAGCACTGCGCCTGGACGGCCGCGCGGAGTCAGCGATCCGTCGGGCTCGTAGGCGCGATCGGCAAAGCCCTCCGCGGCAACGCGAAGGCCGGCCTCACGGCCTGCCTCTACCAGCGGTGAGTCCGGGAGTCCGAACATGACCAGCGCCGGATCGCACGCGGCGATCGCGCGGGCGATGGCGTTCGCGAGCCGGCGGTCGCGGGCGGCCATGTTGTAGAGCGCCCCATGCGCCTTGACATGCTGCACGGCGGCTCCTTCCACGCGAGCGATTGTGGTCAGCGCGCCAATCTGGGCGATGAGCGAGTCCTCGAGCTCCGCCGGATCCACTGTCATCTCGCGACGTCCGAAGCCCTGCAGGTCCGCGAAGCCGGGGTGCGCGCCGATCGCGGCGCCTGCCGCGCGCGCCAGTCGCACGGTGCGCCGCATCACCGTCGGGTCGCCGGCGTGCGCGCCGCAGGCGATGCTCGCGGACGTCACGTAGGGCAGGACCCGCTCATCCGCGCCCATCGTCCACTGCCCGAACGACTCCCCCATGTCGCAATTGATGTCGATCCTGACGTTCCTCACGCCGGGCCCATGCGCAGCACCGCGGCGATCGTCACGATGCTGTCGAGAAAGGTCGCGACGCGCAGGTTCTCGTTCTCCTCGTGCTGGTTGTTGTCGAAGTTCACCGTCGGCACCAGCATCGCGGGGAATCCGAGCGCCTCGATGAACGGGGCAATCGGCACGGTGCCGCCCAGCGTTCGCAACTGGACGGGCGGTTGTCCGAAGGTTCGCGTCATCGCGGCAACCAGCGCGCGCGCCTGCGGATCCGTTGTCGATGTACGGAACGCGTTGAGCACCGGCCCGTTGACGGCGAGGCGCGCAATCCTTCCGTACTTCGCCCGCGCCGCGTCGTCCGGATCCGAGTCCACGAGGTGATAGCCCTGCTTCTCGATGTGCGCGCGGATCCTGGCGATCAGGTCGGCGCCGGACGTTTCCTTCACCAGGCGGATGTCGAGCGCCGCGGTGGCGCGATCCGGCACGATCGTGCGGGCGCCGGTTCCCACGAACGAGCTCGCCAGGCCACGGACGTTCAGTGTCGGCATCTGCAGCGCGTCCTGCAGCCTGGGGAACGCCAGTTCCGGCGCGGCCACGCCGAAGGTCGCCAGCATGCGCGCGGTGTCTTCGGGAACGGCGTCGAGCATCGCGCGCTCCGCCGGGGTGAGGGGGACCACCGCGTCGTAATAGCCGGCGACTTTTACCAGCCCCTCCTCGTCCTTCATCGAGGCGAGGAGGGCGGCCAGGCGCATCGCCGGGTTTGGCATCCAGTTGCCGTAGTTGCCGCTGTGGACGCCGCTCCTGGGGCCGAACACCGTCAAGTCGATGGTGGCAATGCCGCGCGCACCATACACCACCGTGGGCCGGCCGCTCGAATGACCCGGGCCGTCGAGCACGATCATCAGATCGGCGCGCAGCTTGCCGGCGTAGCGCGCGATCGCGGGGAGAAGGCTCGGAGAGCTGGCCTCCTCTTCGCCGTCGAGAATGATGCGGACGTTCGATGAAGGCGCCAGGCCTGACGCCTTGAGCGCATCCACCGCCGCCATCAGCGCGACGATCGGCGCCTTGTCGTCGGACGCAGAGCGCGCGTAGATGCGCGCCTCGGCACCCTCGCCGCGAACGACAGGGGCGAAGGGATCGGGCTGGTTCCACCTCGCGGCATCGACGGGTTGACCGTCATAGTGGCAATAGAACAAGAGCGTTCGGGTCGCGCCCGCAACATCGAGGGCGCCGTAGACAAGGGGGTTGCCGGTTGTTTCGAGGATCTCGGCGTTGAAGCCATGCCGTCCGAGCATCGTCCGCAGGTGCTCGGCATTGCGCCGGATGTTCGGCCGGTCTGCTGCCACATTCGGGATGGCGAGCACGTTCATCAGCTCGCCGACGATCTCCGTCTGGTGATCAGCGGCCCATGTCGAGATGCGGGTCTTCAGTTCGGCAGGTTGCGCCAGCAGCGTGGCGCAGATCAGTGACAGACACGCGGTGGTGGCGCTACGCCGGCGAACAGTGGACTTCATGCCGTGGCGATCCCGCTCATCGTCGTTAGTTTGGCGATCGTCGTGAACTGGTCGTGACAAGCAAGCGCCTTTCAAGCAGACCTGGTGGCCGGTCCTGATCATCTGTACCGTGCCTTCCTGGTGGGGCATCCCGCGCCGCCCGGCGGCATCCACTGGACGCCTGGCCCCTAGAATTCGATCAGTATCCCGAGAGACGGGACGATCGGCAACATCGAATCGAATGGTTTGGACGTCCTCAGGGTCGTGACATTGATGCCCGGCGGCGTGAAGCGTACGTTATCGCGATTGAGCAGGTTGATGACCTCGGCGAACAGCGTCAACCGGCGATGCGACCAGTTGAAGGCGCGGTTGGCGCGGACATCGAGCCGGCTATACAGCGGAAGCCGCGCAGTGTTGCGGACGTCCGTCACCACGTAAGCTCCGTCACGGCTGGCATAGTAGCCGGGAATCGGGAAGTTGCTCCCGATCCGGAGCTTGGCCACGAAGCTGGCCCGGTCGGAGTGCCGGTACATCGTGTACGCGTTCATCGTGTGGCGCTGGTCCGAGTCGCCCCAGTACGATTCGCGGGAGACGGTGTCGTGATAGCGGCTCCGGCTGAAGGCATATGAGAGCCACCCCGACACGCCGCGCCCGGTCACGGTCCGCTGGGCCATGAGCTCGACGCCGCGCGCGAAGCCGTCGAGGCGGTTCTCGTATTTCGTTGTTGCCGAGGCACGGACGATGCGACCGGCAAGGATGCGAGTTTCGCTGCCGGGACGGCGAAGCATCCCTGCCTCCTGGCGATCGTACAGCGTCATCGACACACGCAGCGCCGTGCCGATCCGCTGCTCGATGCCGAGGTCGACGTGGCGGGCGCGTTCCGGCTGCAACCGAATCCCCCCGGAGACACCGAGCACTTTGTCGAAGTCGGCGAACTGCCGGTAATCGCCGGCACCGGCGCGGACGGTCAGCGAGCGCGTCGCGCCCCATTCGGCCTGGAACCATGGAGAAGTCGTCGTCTGATCGGTGAGGCTCCAGCGGTCGGCGCGAATGCCAGGCGCGATGGTGAGCCGCGGCAGCGGCGTCCACCGCGCCGAGGCGTAGGCGGCGATCAGAAGCCCGTCGCCCGAGTAGTCGTCGAGCGGGACGAGCGTGACGCGGTTCGCTGCGAGCCGGCGGCGCACGCGCTCGTCGTCGCGACGCTCGGCTTCGCCGCCGGCCGCGATCTGCAGCGTGCGCGCCGCCGTCACGACGGCATCGGCACGGTAGGCGAGCTGCCGATCGCGGCCGTTATCGAGCTCGAGATCGGACGTGTTCTGATTGCGGAAATGATTGTCGGCGACGAGCAGCCGCTGCGTGAGGAGCAGCCGCGGCAGCGTCAGTCGCCATCCCGCGACACCAACCACCGACGCATTCAGCCCGACGTGGACGTCGTCGATGTCGCGTTCCGCCGGATCGTTCTCGAACCTGGATCGTCCCGCCAGCGCCGTGAGATCGAGCCGCTGTCGCGGGGAAAGGTCGTAGGTGAGCTTGGCCTGGGCATCGGCGAACCCGAAGCTGACGGCGCGGTCAGTGAGGCGATGCACGATGAGATCGAGGTACGACTGACGCGCCGATACCAGCCAGGAACCGCGGCGCTGCCGCCCGATCGGCCCCTCGCCGACGGCCGACGCGTTCGTGCCGCTGACCGCGACGTGGAAGATGCGGCGATCGCGCGACCCGTCGCGCAGCCGGAAGTCCACTTCAGCCCCCGTGTGACCGCTATAGCGCTGCGGGTAACTGCCGTTGAGCAGGGTCACGTCCTCGATGACGTCGCTGTTGATCATCGCCACCGACCCCGTCGGTCCGCGATCCTCGACGCCCCGCACGGTGTGCAGCAGATACGGAGTCGCAAAGCCGTCCACGGTGAAAGTCAGGTGGCGGAAGTCGCTGCCCCTGACCGTGAATTCGCTGCGCAAATCGTCGCCGGTGGCGACGCCCGGCAGCACTTGCACGGCGCGCAGCGGGTCGTCGGCGAGCACGCCACGCAGGTTCTGCAGTTCGGCGCTGCCGAGCACATGGGATGAGACGACGGCGTCGGCCGGACGCCTGAACACATCGGGCGTAACCGTCACGGCCTCGTTGTAGGCGGTCGTCCCCTCGCCGAGACGGACGGTCAGCTCGGGGGCGCCCGGTCCCGTGACGACCTCACGGCGAAACAGCGCGTAGCCGACGACCGAAACGTAGAGCCGGTGTTGGCCGGGCGGGAGGCCGTCCAGGATGAATCGCCCGTCCGCGTCCGTGATCACCGACAACCCGGTGTCCTCGACGACGACCAGCACCCGTTCGAGTGGTGCCCCCGTGCGTCCATCGAGCACGCGTCCGGCAGGCGGAGCTTGCCGCTCGTTCGACGGGACGGGACCTGACTGGCCCCCGGTCGATCGGATCGGGACGGGGTCAGCCCCCCGTTGGACGGCGCCGGGGTCAGACCCCGATCGGTCAGACCCCGATCGGACGGCGCCGGGGTCAGACCCCGATCGGCGGGTCCTGGGGTCAGACCCCTGTTGGGCGTCTAGGCTGGCGGGCGGACCAAACCGGATGGGTCTTGCGAGCGTACCGCGCTCCGGAGCGGGGGGAGTGGCGGGGGCTACCTGGCAGGGCTCTGAGGCGGCGCCAATGGCAGTCCGAACCGTCACCGGACAAGCGGTTAGAAGGGCGACCAACAAAAATTGTGATCGGAGACGCGAAATGTGTCGCTGGGCTGAAGGGGCGATCCCGCGAAATGCTAGGAAAAACAGCGGTACGTCCCTTGCTCAATAGAAGGTTGCTGACGGTCTGTATATTTACGGCAGGGAGCCGTGAGTTGCTGGGGAGCCGGGCCGTCCGCAAATCGTTGGGGCACCGCCTTTAAAAAGCGGTGCCCTTTTTTTATCCGGGGGAATATCGCCCCCTCTGATTTCTTCGCCGTGGCGGAGGCGCTTCCCCCGGACCCCCTGCTCTCTCCCCTCGCAGCGGCCCCGCCGGCCCCGCTCCGTTCCGTTCGCCCTGCGGGGATTATCGTCCCTCGGTGTCTTCGCCGTGGCGGAGGCGCTTCTCCAGCCACGAGCCCCCTGCCTCCCGGTTACCCCTTAGAGTGACGCGCCCTCCGGGTACTGAAGCGCGAGCCGCAGTTCCTTGGAGAGAGAATCCACCGTCGTCCCGCTTCGTTTCCAGGCGCCTTCGGTCTCGAACCGCAGATCGCCGATCCGGCGTCCCCACGGCGCGATGGCGCGGCCGATGGCGCGGAAGTCGGTCCGGTCCGCGTGCTCCTGATCCAGTCGCCGGACGATGTCGGGGGCAACCCGGACGAAGGCGCGCAGCGCCGTCGCGCTCTTGATGCTGTACTTGCGCCCGTTCCACGCCGCCCCGAAGACCTGCGCGACCTGCTTCAGGTAGTTCACGTAGAACTTCCTCGACTCCTCGCGGAACGACTCGCCCTTCTTGCCGGCGCCGAACGCCTCGGTGGCGAACAGCTTCTTCAGTTCCTGCGCCAGCGGCGCCTGCGCGACCCGTCCGGTGCCGACCCCGAGCAGCTTGATTTCACCGTGCAGCGGCGAGTCGTCGCGATCGTTCAGCGCGCGCACGACGTCATGCGCCGCCGCCAGATTCTCGTCGCGGTACAACTGACGTCCGGACAGCGACACCAGGTGCGAGGCATTGAGCCGCGTGTGCTTGGCGTTGATGGTCACGAACATCTGGACGACGTGGTCCTCGGGAAGGCGATCAAAGATGATCGCCGGCACCGTGAATCGTTCGTCGCCGAATCGCTCGATGTCGGCATGCAGCGCGAGGAGGCGGTGCTGGCCGTCAATGGCGCGCAGGATGCCCTCGCGTTCCGGCACTTTCAGCATCCCGAGCGGCGATCCGTCTTCGACCGCGTCGAATTTGAGCGCCTCATCGCAGGAGATGATGACCGCGCCGGCAATCGACGGCAGGTCGCGCGCCTGGCGGCACTGCTCGTAGTAGGCGACCAGTTCGTCGATCTTGCGCCGGATGATCGCGCGCTGGTAAGCCTTGTCGCTCGACGCGATGCGGCGCTCGAGCAGGTCCCAGTTGACCTTCGACGGGGCAGTGCTCTTCTTCCGCCCGCCACGCACCGGCTGCGACTGCTCACCGTAGTCGAGGACCTCGAAGCGCACGAGCTTGTCGATATCGTTGGCGGTGAGGGATGCCTGGTAAAACTGCACCCCGAACTGCTGCATCCGGATGGCGGCGACGCTGATCAATAGGCCTCCAATACGATGGTTATAGTGTGTCGGCTCCAGAACATCAAGGCTTGACCCCGCCTGCAGAGCTCCTGAAGTAAGCTCTAGTTTTATAACGGTTTACCGCATCACCGCGCCACCATTTCATACCGTAGTCCCGGCCAGCCGCAACCGCCAGCATCAGCGCGCACATCAGGAAGAACCCGATCCACGCCGCCGGCAGGCTGAACGCGCCATGCAAACGCCGCGAAATCAGGCCATAAACCAGCTCGACGTGGATCCAGTAGACGAACAGGGACGAGCGTCCCAATAGCTGGAGCGGGCTCCAGCGGCGACCCGTACCTGGACGCTGCTCCCACAGCCAGGCGAGCCCGACGGCCGCAATCATCACGCCGAGCCGGATGAAGAAGAAGCTTGCCGACGTCGTCCAGAAGCTGGAGGCGGCCCCGATGGCGGGCCAGAACGAGGCCTTGTAGGCGGCCAACGCCAGGAGCAGTCCCCCGAGCACGAACCCGGCATTGACGCGGCGGTCGGCCTCATGCGTCCGCGCCGCATCGATCAGCAGTCCGGCGATCGCGCCCGCCATGACGAACGCCATCCACGGAAACAGCGTGAAGTTCGTCAGCCCCGGAATCGGACGCAGGTAGCCCTCCAGGGAATCGGACAGCGCAGCAAGACCCGCGGCTTGCCGAATCACCGGCGTCACCCAGACGATCGCCACGGTCGCCACCGCGAATGCGGTCAACTTCGCGCGCGGGGCCCGGAACACCCCCCACAGCGTTGCCGCAAGGATGATCGCGGGGCCCATCACATTCAGGATGTCCACCTTGAGCATCGTCCACAGCGGCGCGTGGCTGAGCACGAGGGACTGGAACCGGAAGACAAACGCGAGGAGGAAAATCTGCAGACCGCGGCGCTGCACCGCCGTCACCGCGGCCCGGGTGTCACCAGTGCGGCGGACCTTCGCTGCGGCGGACATCGCCACCGCGACACCGGCGAGAAAGAGGAACAAGGGCGCCCCGAATCCGCCGAGGATCAGGGATTCGCCGAAGGCACGCGAGCGGCGGTCGGCAACCCGCGTCCAGCTGTCGATGACGTGGGCCTCGATCATGATGAGCACGGCCACGCCGCGCAGCACGTCGAGATAGGTCCGCCGCGCCGGAAGGGTCGCGCCGCTCACGGGGGGATGCTAGCAGATTGCAGTCAGTCGCCCCTGCTCACCGAGAATGTGCAGGTGAAGGTGATGTCCTGCCGCATGGAATGCCACACCGAACAGTACTTTTCGCGGGACAGGTCGATGGCCCGCTGAATCTGGTCCTTCGGGATGTCCCCGGTGACCGTGAAGTCGATCGCGACCGCCGTCATGCGGTGCGGATCCTCGTCGGCCCGGTCCGCCGTCAGCGTAATCCTGAGGCCGCGAAGATCCAGCCGGCCTTTGCGCAGGATATGGACGACGTCCATCCCCATGCAGCCGGCGAGCGCGAACGCCAGCGCCTGCACGGGTGACGGCCCGGCCTGCCCGGCGCTGTCGAGAACCATCGTCGCGGCCGCCGAGTGACCCTTGAGCACGAGGTCGTGTTCCCAGATAAGTTCGAGCGTGGTGGGCGCCTTCATGACCTCATTCTATGCTCCGCGGTGGGGTATGCTCCGCGCCGATGAGACGACTTGCGCGCTTCTGCAGCATGTTCCTGGTCGTGGCCGCCGGCTGCGCCGGGCACGGAACGCCCAGGGGGGCGCCCGCGCATCCGCCCGGAACCACAGTAAGCGAAGCCTCGGTCCGCGCGCACCTGGAGTTCCTCGCCAGTGACGCGCTGAACGGGCGCGCCAGTGGGTCGCGCGACGAGCACATCGCCGCCGAATATGTCGGCGCGCAGTTCCGTCGTCTTGGATTCGAGGCCGGAGGGACGTCAGGAAGCTTCGTGCAGACGATCGCGATCGAGCGGCGGACGACCACGGCCGCACCTGTCCTTGTCGTGGGACCCGATGCGTCACCGCGTGCGCGCTGGACGCACGGACAGGAAATCCTGGTTGGCGCGATCGCGCGGGACACGGCCGCCGGCACCCTGCAGCGCGTCGACATGAAGGTGACACCCGAGCCCGAGGTCACGCCAGGCGCCGCCATCCTGCTCGTGAACGGCACGCCCGCGGATGCGGGCCTGCTCTTCCGCAAGGGCGCCGCCATCGTCCTCACGCGTGAGACACCGCAGCAGCGGGCACGATGGCAGAACGCCCGGCCGGTCTCTCTTCCGCGAAGACTTGGCGGGGTCGCCGAGCGCCCGGACCGCGCGTCGGCCATCACACTGAGTAACGAAGCTGCGGATCTGCTCCAGGCGATGCCCCGCAACACGCCTCTCCGGCTGGAGTTCACGGCGGCAGTCGAGGGGGAGGCCGGACAGACCTACAACGCCGTCGGCATCCTGCGCGGCAGCGATCGATCCGGGGACGCCATCCTGATCACGTCGCATCTCGATCACCTGGGACGGCGCGACACGGCGCCAGGCGCCGACAAGATTTTCAACGGCGCCGACGACGATGCGTCGGGGACCGTGGCGGTCATCGAGATCGCCGAGGCGATGGCGCGGCGCGGCCGGCCCAGGCGGACGGTGATCTTCGCGTCCTTTGGCAGCGAGGAGGTCGGCGGCGCAGGGGCGGCATACCTGCTGATCAATCCGCCGGCGCCGCTCGAGAGAATGGTGGCGAACGTCGAGTTCGAGATGATCGGCCGCCCCGACGCGGCGGTTCCTCCCCACACGCTGTGGCTGACCGGCTACGAACGCTCCGATCTCGGCGTGCAGCTCGCAGCGCATGGGGCCCGCCTTGCGCAGGACCCCCATCCCGAACAGAGTTTCTTCACCCGCTCCGACAACATCACCCTGGCGCGCAAAGGCGTCGTCGCGCACACGGTGTCGAGTTTCGGGTTGCACAAGGATTACCACCAGGCCTCGGACGAAACCCGGATGATCGATTACGCGCACATGACCGAGTCGATCGCCTCGATGGTCGAACCGCTGCTCTGGCTGGCGAATTCGGACTTCAAGCCGGCGTGGAAGCCAGGCCTGCGGCCCTGAACAGGGCCTTGATTACTGCGGCCTGACGGCCATCACGAAGATCACCGTGCTCTCCCTTCACGTCATCGACCGGGTGATCCTGCCCCAGTCCGTGATGGAGTGCGTCCACCGATCGCGGAGCCGGGCGTCCAGCAGAATCTGGAAAGTGGGCGCTCCCGGACCTTCCGCCTGAAGGCGGAAACTACAGGAACTCCAGCCAAGGACTCTGTAGTTTCCGCCTTTAGGCGGAACTCACGCGCGCTCTCTCTTAGACCGCCTGCGACCGCGGACCCTGGTGCTTGCCGAACAGGCTCGAGAACGCCAGCCATCCGAGGGGCAGCAGGACAAGCAGGTACGTGAGGTATTGGCCGTAGACGCCGTCGGGCCCGTACGGTTCGGTCGCCCAGTGCAGGGCCTCGCTGTTGGGAAGCACGTTCGCCTCCGCGAGCTCGTGGAACCCGTAAATCAGGAGTTGGACGACGAACACCAGCATGAAAATCGCGGTCACCTGGAAAAATCGCGCAAGGTTGACGCGATGACCGAACCGCGACCACAGGAACGCGATGAATGCGGCGAGCAGCGTGCCGGCAATCGCGCCCCCGGCGATGTTCACCGCCTTCACCTGGAACAGCAACGCGTTCATCAGCATCGCCGTCTCCATCCCTTCGCGCGTGATCATGAGCAAGGTGAAAACGAACACACCCCAGAAGGCCCCCCATCCGGTCTTGACCGACGAGGCGGCCAGCTTCCCCTCGATGTCCTTTTTCATGTGCCGGCCGGCCCGCCACATGTGGACGGTCAGCGAGGCGACCAGGGCCGCCGCGGCGATGCCAAGGATGCCTTCCCACAATGCCTGGTTGCGCGCCTTGGCCAGGAGCAGCCCGGCGCCGATGCTCAGGACGATGGAGGTGGCGATGCCCCAGTGAATGGCGGGAACCAGGGCGCGGCGCCCGGTCTTGCGCAGGTAGGCGAGACTGATGGCCACGATCAGGAACGCCTCGAGACCCTCGCGCAGCGTGATGACGAATGCCTGGAGCATTGGTGCCCTTAAAGTCTAGCGGCCTGAAGTCCGACCAGTCAAGTCGGCATTGCGGCCGGAGTACTATGGCCCCATGGTTCGACCTTTCCTTGGCGTCGCCCTGGTGGTCGTTGCGATGAGCGCGGTGCCAGCCCAAACCGATTTTCTCGCTCGCGCGCGCGCCCTGCACAAGACATCGCTGCTCGTCGACGGCCACAACGACTATCCGTGGGCCCTCCGGGAGCACGATCCCGCCCGCGATCTCGCGAAGCTGGACATCGCGAAGCCGCAGCCGGGGATCATGACCGACATCGCGCGCCTCAGGGAGGGGGGCGTCGGCGGCCAGTTGTGGTCCGTGTACGTTCCCGTCGAGCTGCAGGGCCAGGCGGCCGTCACCGCGACGATGGAGCAGATCGACATCGTCCATCGCATGGTGCGCAAATATCCCGACACCTTCGAGCTCGCTCTTACCGCCGACGACATCGAGCGCATTCACAAGAGCGGGAAGATCGCGTCCCTCATCGGCATGGAGGGGGGACATTCCATCGACAACTCGCTGGCCGACCTGCGGATGTTCAGCCGCCTCGGCGCGCGCTACATGACGCTGACGCACACGAGCAACACGCCATGGGCCGACTCGGCGACCGACACGCCGCGGTCCGCAGGGCTCTCGGCCTTCGGTGAAGAAGTCGTGAAGGAGATGAACTGGCTCGGCATGCTCGTCGACCTGAGCCACGTGTCGCCCGACACGATGGACGACGCCATCCGCGTCTCGCAGGCGCCGGTCATCTTCTCGCATTCGGTGGCACGCGCGCTCAATGACCACCCGCGCAACGTCCCCGACAACATCCTGCGGATGCTGCCGAAGAACGGCGGCGTCATCATGGTGACCTTCGTTCCGGGGTTCGTGAACGCGAAGGTCAACGCGTGGAACAAGCTCCAGACGGCGCAACAGGATCGGCTCAAGGCGGCGCTGCCGGACGATGCCGCCGCGCAGAAAGCCGGCCTCGACAAGTGGACGGCCGCCAACCCCGCGCCGCACGCGACGATCGCGGACGTCGCCGATCACGTCGACCACATCCGGAAGATCGCGGGCATCGACCACATCGGAATCGGCGGCGACTTCGACGGCATCACGCAGACCGTGCAGGATCTCGATAACGTCTCGACCTACCCGCGTCTGACCGCGGAGCTGCTGAAGCGGGGCTATAGCGACCTCGAGGTCAGGAAGATTCTCGGCCGGAACATCCTGCGTGTGATGCGTGAAGCGGAGAGGGTCTCGAAGCGGCTCCAGGCCGCGCGCGGGCCGTCGGTCGCGGTGATGGCGGCGGCCCCGGCGCAGACCGCGTCC
>JANPCT010000390.1:0-2572 GCA_031431095.1 Acidobacteriota bacterium
GGGCTTTGGGCTTTGGGCTTCAGGGCGGCGCTTCGGCGCCGCCCTTTTTTTGTGCGGCGGCGATAATCTCTTCCTGCGTCGGATATTCGCCCTGGTTGTCGCCGATGAACGAGTAAGAAAGCGTTCCGTCCTGCTCGACGAGAAAGACGGCGGGACGGGCGATGTTCCAGGCGTCGATGCCGAGGCGGTGCCAGACGCCGTACGCGCGCAGCATGTCCCGACGTTCGTCGATCAGGATGTCGAACGGCAGTCCGGTCTCCTCGACGTAGCGGCGCACGGCATCGCGGTTCTGCGAGAGAACCCCGACCACCTGGATGCCCAGGGCGGTGTAGGCGGCGATGTTGGCGGCGAGCTCACCGAACCGGTGGCGGCAGTGCGGTCACCAGGTGCCGCGGTGGAACACGAGGAGCAGGCGGCCCCGCGCGAGGAAATCCGCGAGCGTGCGCGCCCGTCCTTTCTGATCGACGAGCGAGAAGCCAGGCGCGCGAGTGAGCGCGGATGTGTGCATCAGAACAGCTTCACGTCCACGATCTCGCCGGCTTCGACGATGTCGACGTGGGCGGGGATCTCGAGATAGCCGTCCGCATGCGCCATGCTGGTGATGTCACCCGACGCCTTGAAGGCGGGTACCGCCGTCCGTTCCGAGAGGCGGACCGTGTAGAACTGGTGGCGTCCGGTCGTCGACACGATCCGGCGCGCCAGCGGCGCCCGCACGATCTGCGGTTGATAATCGGGCAGCCGCGCCATGCGGCGCAGCATCGGCACCAGCAGCAGGTAGCCGTTCGACAGGCACGACGTCGGATACCCCGGCATTCCCAGCACCGGCTTGCCCTGGACGTGGCCGAAGACCGTCGGCTTGCCCGGCTTCACCGCAATACCATGGAACAGCACCTCGCCGCGCTGAATGAGGACGTCCATGATCAGGTCGCGCTCGCCGACCGAACTGCCGCCGGAGAAGACCAGCACGTCTTCCGCCAGCGCGGAGTCGATGGCTGCCGACAACGCCTCGATCGTGTCGAGCGCGGTGGGCAGAACGACGGGGATGCCGCCGTGAGCGGAGATGATCGACGACAACGTGAAGCGGTTGATGTCGTAGATCTGTCCGGGACCAAGCGCGCCGCCTGGCTCGACGATCTCGTTCCCCGTGGACAGGATCGCGATCCGCGGCAACGCGTAGACTTCGACGTCGATGGTGCCGACCGCCGCCAGCGCTCCGATGCGGCTCGGGTTGAGCACGTCTCCGGCGCGAAGCACCGGCTGGCCCGCGGCGATGTCGGCAGCGCGCCGGCCCACATGCTGCCGCGGATACACGGGCGTCTGGATGCGGATCTCGTCGGAGTCGCCGACACGCTCGGTCTCTTCCACCATGACGACGGCGTCGGCGCCCGCGGGCATCGGCGCGCCGGTCGCGATCTGGATGCATTCACCAGCCGTGACGGTGCGGCTGGCCACCTGCGCGGTATGGACTTTCTCGATGCAGCGAAGCACTTTGGGATCGAAGCGTCCGGCGCCGAAGGTGTCCTCGGCGCGAACCGCGTAGCCGTCCATGGCGGCACGATCGAACGGCGGCACGTCCACGGCCGCGGTCAGCGCGGCGGCAATGACGCGTCCGTCCGCGGCGCGCAACGGCAGCCGTTCGGTCCTCGTGACCGGCCGCGCCGCGTCGAGGATCGCCGCCAGCGCCTCCTCCAGCGAAATCGTGTCCCGGATCGGCCTCATCGTCGAACCCGCCGGCTGGTGCGGCGTCATCGCCGGAGCTCGCGGATGACGTGGCCGAGTTCGGGAAGAATGAGCTTCGTCATGGCGAGGCGCACGGCGTTCTCGGAGCCCGGGAGCATGAAGATGACGGTGCCGCGAGCGACGCCGGCGCTGGCGCGCGACATCATCGCGGCACTGCCGACCTCGGCATAACTCAGATAGCGGAACAGCTCGCCGAAACCGTCGAGCCGCTTGTCGAGCAGCGCGGCAATCGCTTCGTAGGTGCTGTCGCGGGAGGTGAGGCCGGTGCCGCCGGTCGTGATGATGGCATCGACGCCGCCGACCTGTTCGAGCACCGCTGCGTGGACGTCCTTGGGCTCGTCGCGCAGGATCTGCCGCTTGGCGACGATGTGTCCATCCGCTTCGAGCAGTTCGACGATGGTCCGGCCGCTGACGTCGGTTTCGGGGGCCCGGGTGTCGCTGATCGTGAGCACGGCGCAGCGCACGCCGGCGACGGCAGTCTGGCGATGCTCGGCAACGCTCACGAGTTGATTATATGGAGGATCGTCGCGGTCTGGCCGGATCCGGGCGGTCCGACCGTAGCGGCGTCGTCGGAGCCTGCTATATAATCGGAATTTGCGCGCCCTTAGCTCAGCTGGATAGAGCGTCTGGCTACGAACCAGGAGGTCGCATGTTCGAATCATGCAGGGCGCACCAGTTATTTATCCGAGGGGCTTCGCCCCTCGGACTCCCCGACACGGTCGCTTGCGGGGGCCCCGGGGCCCCGCTGCGCGTCCGTGGCTCACTCGCTGCGCTCGTTCGCCCTGCTCGGGGCTCGGGGCTGGGCTCACGTCGCTACGCTCGCTCGCGGGGG
>JANPCT010000391.1:0-2724 GCA_031431095.1 Acidobacteriota bacterium
GTCCACTCATGAGCGACCACGACGTTGCGGACCGCCGCGGGCGCCATGCCGACTGCGAGCCCGGCAACGAGCAGCACCGCGGGCTGAATCCGGCGTAGCACGATGACCATCACGACGGTGATGCCGATCGCCGCCAGCATCACGTTCGGACGATTGAGTGTCTGCAGACCGAAGATCAATCCGGCGAGCAGGATGGCGTTCCGCCTGAAGGCGGAAACTACACGGCTGGTCCCGTAACCGCTCCGGCCTCTTGTCGCGGTCCCGTAACCGCTCCCGTCTTTTTTCGCGGTCCCGTCGTTTTTTTCCCCGGTCCCGTAGCGTCCGCCTTCAGGCGGAACCACCGGACGAACGCCCAGCGTCAGGAAGTACAGCGCCGTCGAAGTGAGAAACGCATCGACCGAGGCCTGGACGATCAGGACTTCGTAGAAGGTGAACAGTCCCGTAAAGGCGGCCAGCGCCGCCGCGATCCACGCGGCGCGCTCACCGAACCAGACGCGCGCGGACGCGAAGACCAAGCCGACCGTGACGGTGCCGAGCGCGATCTGCAGCACGCGAACCGCGGTGAACGACTTGAACACCGCGAGGCCGGCCGCGAGGAAATATATGTAAAAAGGTGAGACGTAGTACAGGCTGGGGCCGAGCCCCCAGTTGCCATCCACGACCTGCCGTGCGAGGTCCGCGTACGCGGTGGTGTCGAGCCCGGAGTTCGCCTGCGTGAGCGGGTGACCGCGCAGTTGCTGCAGCACGATCAGTTTGAGCACGAAGACGGCGGCGAGGGCGACACCCTTCTGGACGGTTCCCGGCATCGGCAGCGGCACATTAGGATGCCTCATTCAGCGCCCCGCGGTTCTCCAGTATTTCCGTGGATACAATCCATTCCAAAATTATGGATCTCTATCCTCGTTTGTTCCCTTGACGCCCCCTACCCCCGGCGGTAGCATTGCCCGCATCCGGTCAAAGCGCTGCTGGTTCCGTCCGCTCGTGGGATGGTTCACAAGGTGGAGGAGGAGGACAGATGACGACGCGAGGTTTCCGAGCGTTCCTGCTGGCTGCAGGACTGCTCGCCGCGTGGGCCACACCGGCCCAGGCGCAGGCGATTGGTTCTATTTTCGGCAAGGTGACGGATCCATCCGGCGGTGTGCTGCCGGGGGCTACCGTGACGGTCACGGGTCCATCGCTGCAGGCCCCGCTCGTCGCGGTTACGTCTGAAAACGGCACCTATCAGTTTCCCAGCGTTCCGATCGGCACCTTCACGGTCAGCTTCGAGCTGGCGAGCTTCAAGAAGGCGCAGCGGCCCAACGTCGTGATCACGACCGGCTTCAATGCCGGGGTCGATCAGAAACTCGAGATCGGATCGATGACGGAGGAAGTCACCATCTCGGCGGCCTCCCCGGTTGTCGACACGAAGAAGACGGCGACCGGCGCGGTCTTCACCGCGGAAATCCTCGAGAAAATTCCGACCGCGCGCGACCCGTGGCAGATTATCAACATGACCCCTGGCGTGCAGGCGGGCTTGAACGTCGGCGGCTCCTCTTCGGGCCAGCAGGTCGGCCTGTCGTCGCGCGGCACCGCCGCCAACGTCCAGTGGAACCTCGAGGGCGGGTCGATCACCGACCTGTCGTCGAATTCCTCGCCGTCGTATTTCAACTTCGACTCATTCAGCGAGATCCAGGTGACCAACGGCGGCGGTGACGTCACCGTCCAGTCCAGCGGCCTGTCGATCAACCTCGTGACCAAGAGCGGCAGCAACGTGTTCAAGGGCTCCGCGGTCGGTACGTTCGAGAACGACAAGACGCAGGGCAACAACGTCACCAAGGCGCTGTTCGACCTGGGGCAGAACGGCTTCCTCTCCGGCAACCCGATCAAGAGGATCGCGGTGTACTCGGCCGAGTACGGCGGGCCGATCGTGAAGAACAAGCTGTGGTTCTGGGCCGCGGCCGACAAGCAGGACATCAACGCGGGTGTGCTGAACTTCTTCGACAAGTCGGCCGGACAGTTCTGCACCGACCTGATCGCGGCGCAAAGGGCCGGCTCGACAGCACTCAAGGCTCTCGTGACATACGACAAGCTCGAGAGTGTGCAGAAGTGCCTCAGCAACGACAAGACGGTGATCAAAGACATCCAGTGGAAGTTCAACTACCAGCTGAACTCCTCGAACAAGTTCCAGTACCTGTTCCAGAGCGACAACAAGTACCGCAACGCGCGCGGCGCCACGGCGACCACGCAGAAGGAAGCGACGCAGCAGCAGACGAGCGACAAGCCCATGGGGTTTCCGCTGCCGACGCACTCGGTCACGCACACCTTCATCGCGTCCGACAAGCTGGTCTTCAATAACCAGTTCACCTACGTGCACGGCGGGTTCTTCCTGGACTACCAGGACGTGCCGCCACAGGGCGGCTGCGCGCAGAGCCGCTACACCGGTTCGGACAAGCTCTACACCGGACGTGACGCGAACTGCCTCTGGAACACCCAGGCGCTGAACAACCGGACGACGGGCGTGAGTAGCCGGTCGCTGGTGAACAACTACCAGACCACTCGGCACTCGTGGGAAGCCAAGACCGACGGGACCTACTTCCTGACGCACGTGGCCGGCGGCGACCACAGCCTGAAGTTCGGCCTCGGCTGGCGCCGGAATCCAATCCAGTCGTTCGCGCACAACAGCGCCGGCACGCGCGCCGTCGTGCAGTGCGTCGGCAACAGCGCCGCCAACTGCGGGGACGGCAG
>JANPCT010000392.1:0-3365 GCA_031431095.1 Acidobacteriota bacterium
GTTGTTTGCGAGGAAATGGAGCCGGCGATCCGGATTGAACGGACGACCTGCTGATTACGAATCCCCGTTGCCGCTTTCCGCCCATCAGGTTGCACGGAGTGCAGATCCGGCCGGTCAGGAACGTGTTCCTTGCGAAAGTCCCCAGGCTGCGATCGAGCCAGTGCTCCTGCCCGTTCGGCGGGTTCGAGCAGTAGACGCAATTCGCGATCACCTTCTCGTTCTGTCGCGTGTCACCAGGCATCGCAGAGTCTCTCCATCGGCCGGAAAGAGCCCTCCCGTGCCGTCAAAGGCCGGCGACGAATGCTCGCCTCGGTCGAACGGCACATCGAGAATATCTACGGCGAACTGACCGTGCAGATGCAGCGCCTGGCGAAGCTCCCGGCACAGGTCGATGAGCTTCGCGCGAAAATCAGAAAAGTTTAGGCGCGGCGCGCCAGCACCGCACCCACCAACGCGAGGAGGTCGTCGACGTCGAACGGCTTGTCGAGATGCCCCTCGAAACCGGCCGCCGATGTCCGCAGATGGTCGGCGCTGCCGGCCAGGGCCGAGACGGCGATCACGGGCGCGTGCCCTGAACCCTCGAGGCGCTCGAATTCGCGAAGAAACTCGAAGCCATCCATCCGTGGCATACGCAGGTCGCACAACACCAGCTGCACGCGCTCCCGCGTCAGGGCGTCCAACGCGGCGATCCCGTCCTCGGCGCTGATAACCTCGGCGCCAAATCGCTCGAGCGTGACGCGGATGAAGTCACGCATGTCTTCCATGTCGTCCACGATGAGCGCACGGACCCCTTGAAGTTCCCGCCCGGCGCTCGATCGCTCCGCCCCCGGAGCAGGAGAGGCCGCCGGCTCTTCGACGGCGGGAAAGGCCATCGTTACCAGCGTCCCTTTACCGGCCCCGTCGCTCGAAATGCTCACCGAGCCACCGTGGGCCTCCACCAGGGCCTTGACCAGCGCCAGGCCGATGCCGAGCCCGCCATGCGTGCGCCGCCGGCCCTGTTCCTCCTGCTTGAACATCTCGAATACAAAGGGCAGGAACTCGGGCGCGATGCCGTCGCCGGTGTCGAGGATGCGGACGACGGCCTGGCCGACGGACGCCTCGAACGTGACCTCCACGCTGCCGCCGGCTGGCGTGAACTTCAGCGCGTTCGACAGCACGTTCCTGAAGACCTGCTGCAGGCGATCCCGGTCGGCGTCGATGAACACCTGGTGGTCGCTGTCGCGGAAGTGCACCGCGACTCCCTTGCCGGAGGCCGTGTCGCCGAGCGACTCGAGCGCGCCGCGGAGCGCGTCACCCACGGACTGGACCTTCAAATGGAGCACGGCCGCGCCTCGCGCTGTGCGGGTCAGCTCGAGCAGATCGTCGACCAGCCGCAGCTGGAGACGCGCATTGCGCTCGATCGTGGTCGCAGCACGGAGACGTTGCGTGGCCCCGTCCTCGCTTTTCAGGATTTGTGCCCATCCGAGGATCGGCGTGAGCGGCGACCGCAGCTCGTGTGACAGTACGGCCAGGAACTCGTCCTTGGCGACGAGCGCGGTCCTCAACTCGGCCGCCATGGCCTCGTATTGCTGCGCCCGGTGCGTTTCACGCAACAGGGTGTCTCCGAGCACCTGTAACAGTTCCCCGTGCAGGACCAGGCGGCGGGCCGGCATCGGCTGCTGATGTCGCGCCACGTCCCACAAACGCGTGAAGGGCACGCCGCCATCGCGGGCCAGCCGCGCGACGGCGACGGAGTCGGGGAAATCAACGACCGCATAGCCCGCGACCGCCGCGCCGACGATCGCCCCGTCGATCACGAGCGATGTGCCGACAACGGCCAGGCCCGATCCGCGGGCCACGATAACCGCCGGTCGGTGGTCGATCGACTGCGCCAGACACAGCCGGACACACTCGGAAAAGAGTCCCGGATCGTAGGCGTGCTCCAGGAACACGGAGTACAGCGGGGTGATCGGTGCGGGGATCCCGATGAGCTCGCCGCCGGCACCATGCAGGCACACCGACAAGTGCGTCACCTCGCCGAACTTGTCGAGGGCAGCGCTCCACGCCGCGAGGTCGAACCGCGTGGTGGGAGCCCTTTCCATGAGGTCGTTAGGTCGGCTCCTGAGTCCGACGCCGCGCCGGATTGCGTGAAATGAGGTTCTGGTAGCTGGAAAACGGCAGCGCCGCGGCGGGGATTTCACGCGGCAACACGCGCAGACCCTGGCCGTTGATAATCTCGCATTCGTGCGTCGAACGGTTGTTTGGATTGGCTCGCATCTTGGCCACCGTCAGGCCGAGCCTGAAGGCGTCGCCGAGCTCGATCCAGTTCATCAGCAGGATGTTGTCCACCAGCGAGCTCATGTGGAACTCCCCCATCATCGACGCCATCCCGAGCATCTCCGGGTTCTCGTGGTTGTAGACCGTCGCCGTCTGATGCTCTTTCATGAGCGCGACCAGCGCGTGAAAGAAGTCGCGAAACATTCGCCCTTCGGTGCCCAGGGTCGAGCCGTAGGTCGACAAGCTGTCGAACAGCACGCGCTTCGGCTTGAAGTCCTCGATGAGCTGCTCGACGTCGTGGAAGTGGCGGTCGATCTCGATCTCCTGCGGGGTGTCGTACTGCACCTTGACCATCCCGTCGTCGATGGCCTTCTGGAGGTCGATGCCGATGCTGTTGGCGTTGCGGATGATCTGCGGCACCTGTTCGTCGAGCGAGAACATGATGCTGCGCTCCCCGCGCCGCGCCCCCTCGATCATGTACTGAAGGCCCATGACGCTCTTGCCCACCCCGGAAATCCCGGAGACGACCGTGGTGCTGGCCAGGAGATAGCCTCCATTCACGAGCGGGTCGAGGCCCGGTGTGCCGGTGGTCACGCGCGTCGTCGGATCGAAGGCGGCGGCCTGATCGCGGCTGCCACGGCGAGGCGCCTGAACCCGCCGGTACACTTGCAGCCCGTGACCGTCCACGATGCGGAAGGTGTGCCGCCCCATCTGGAAATCGTGCCCCCGCGACTTGACGATCTCGAGCGATCGCACCGTCGCGCGGGTCACATCTTCCATCCGCAGCCGGATGACCGTATCGGCGATGGACTCTTCCGGCAGCGCCGTCTCACGATGCTCGCTGAAGGCCGTCGCTTCGACCGCGAGCACGGCCGTGAGGTTCTCGCGCTGGAGCCCCTCGACCAGCACGTGAAACACGTCGCGCGCGGGGGTGCCTCCCACGTCGCCGAGGACGCCGCTCACGCCGGCGACCCCGTCAACGAAGATGCGGCGGGCCCCCATCTCGGCGGCCTCTTCGAGCAGCAGGCTGTCGGCCTGCTGCAGTTCCTGCCCGAACACCTGGCGGGTGGTAAAGATGATCTTGAGCTTCTTTTCGCGCTCCAGCGCGG
>JANPCT010000393.1:0-2354 GCA_031431095.1 Acidobacteriota bacterium
GGCCGGGCGGGAGAGAATGGCCCAGCGATACGTCAGCGGATTGCCGTTCGCATCGCTCGATCCAGTGCCGTCGAGCGCGACCAGTTGTCCCACCGCAGAATTCAGATCTCCGCCGGCGTTGGCGAGTGGCGCGGCGCCGCCGGTCGTCACCATCACGGTGTCGACGATGCCGAACCGCCCGCCGTCGCTCACTCGCAGTTGCGCGACGTAGTCACCGGCGACGTCGACATTGAATGAGGGCGTCGCCGTCGTGGATCCAACGAGCGTCGCGGTGCTGCCGGAGGGCTTGCGCACCAGCACCCACCGGTAGGTCAGCGGATCGAAGTTCTCGTCCGACGACGCGGTGCCGTCGAGCGCGACGGAGGAGGGCACGGGCACTGCCTGGTCGGCCCCGGCGCGAGTGATCGGGGCGACGTTGTTGGTCGTCACCAGGACGGTGTCGAGACCGATCGACGCACCATCGCTGATCAGAAGCTGCGCGACATACGTGCCTGGCACGTCCGCGATGAACGAGGGCCGTGGGGTGGTGTCACCACTGAGAACAGCTGCACTGCCCGACGGCGCGGTGAGCAGCATCCACTGGTACGTCAACGCATTGCCGTTCACGTCCGAGGACCGCGTGCCATCGAGACGGACCACGCTGCCGGCGGCGACGGTGCGATCGTCGCCCGCGTCTGCCATCGGCGTGCTGTTCCCGGTGGTGATGCGGATCTCGCGCGGTGTGCTCGACAGCGCCCCTGACGCGACGATGAGACGAGCCACGTAGTCCCCTGCCACGTCGGCAACGAAGCTGGGCCGCGCGGATGTCGCGGACGACAGCACCGCGGTGCTGCCCGCGGGGCGGCTGATCAAGGTCCATTGGTAGGTGAGCGCCGACGTCGTCAGGAAGTTCGGATCCCATGACGAGGTACCATTGAGCCGGACCGTCGCACCCACGGTGACCGTCTGTGTCGGAGCGGCTTCCTGGTTCGGAGAGGGTGGCTTACTCGGTCCCGCCGCGACACGAGTGGGCCCAGGGTCGGCCACAGGAGGCAGATCCCCGGTAGAGATCGTCACCGTGTCCGCTTCACTGGCATCCACTCCGTCGTCGACCACAAGCCGGACGACATAACTGCCGGCGAGATCCGCGACGAAGGAGGGCGTGACGGTGGTGGTGCTCGACAATGTCGCGGCGCTGCCGGCGGTCTTCGATACGAACGACCATGCGTACGTCAGCCGCTGCCCTTCTTCGTCCGTGGACCCGGCCGCCGACAGCCGCGCGGTGCTGCCCGCGGTCACCTCTTGATCGTCACCGGCGCGCGCGATGGGCGGATGATTGGTGGCGACGACGACGCGATCGGGCGTGCTGATGCGCGCGCCATCGAACACCGTCAACTCGAACTCGTAGCGGCCCTCGACATCGAGGAAGAACGCGGGTGTCGCCGACGTTGCGGTCGTCAACTCCGCGGTCGATCCGGCCGGTCGCGAGACGAGGAGCCATTGATACGACAGCGGCGCCGGCTGGCTGTCGGGGTCCACCGAGGTGGTCCCGGTCAACGTGACCCCCTGCCCGGGATCCACGTACTGGTCCGGTCCCGCATGGGCGATCGGGGCGGTGTTGACGTAGGTGGACGAGGCAATCACGTAGACCCGGTCGGCCGGACTGCTGCGCACGCCGTCGCTGACGACGAGGTCGAACGCGTAATAGCCGTCCAGCGGTCCCGCCACGAAGGTGGGCCGGGCGGCGGTCGGATTCGATAACGTCGCCGCCATGAAGGGCGCGGTGGTGACGACCGACCAGGCGTAGGTCAGCGGCCCGCCTTCGAGATCCGAGGAGGCGGTGCCATCGAGTTGCACCACCGCGCCGGGCAACGCGGCCTGGATCGGGCCCGCTTCCGCGAGCGGCGTGGCGTTGGCCGCCGAGCAATCCACGCACTGGAAGACGGGGATCATCGTCGCGCTCGCCGCCGACGTGGCATTGCCGCGATAGCTCGCCGACAGCGACTGCAGGCCCTTCGGCAGGCCCGCGTAGGTGAGCACGGCCTGCGCGCCGCCGGTCGCCGCCGCGAGCGTCTGGCTGCCGATCACCGTGCCGTTGGCGAAGAAATCCACGGTGCCGGCGGCCACGCCGCCGCCGGTGCGCGCCACGGTGGCGGTGAGCGTCACCGCCTGGCCGACCAGCGAGGAGGTCGGTGTGGCGGCCAGCGTGGTCGTCGTCACGGCCGGCGCCACGCCGGTGTACACCGTATGCGCCGCGGGGGCGGAGGTGCTCCCCGCGAACACGCCGTTGCCCAGATAGCGGGCGCTGAACGTCCGCAACCCCGCGGTCGCGGGCGTGACGGTCGTGAAGGCGATCTGCAAGCCGCTGATCGTCG
>JANPCT010000394.1:0-2853 GCA_031431095.1 Acidobacteriota bacterium
GCTTCCTCGTACTTGCCGAGCCGGACATAGGCCGCGCCAAGATTCGATCGCACCCCAGGCTGCCTGGGGTCGATGCGGAGGGCCGCCTGGTAGCCATCGATCGCACCGATGACGTCCCCCGCCTGGTGCAGCTGCATCGCCGCCGTGACAAGCCTGTCGAACTCACGCGCTTGTTCTGGAGGCGCGGATTGAGGGAGGAGCAGGACGACCGAGAGCAGGAGCGGAACCACGGGGATCATACTTTCTGCTTGCCTGGGGCTGGCCACGTCCATCTTAGCGCCAAAAGAAAAAAAGGGGGAGCCGCGGACCGCGGCTCCCCCTGACGGCTGCCGAGCGCCCTAGAAGTAGTATTTCAAGGCGAATTCGATCACCCGGTGGCCCCGCTTCAGGTTGATCTTGCCGAAATTGGCTTTCGTGTTATCGGTGTACTGGAACCCGCTTGTCGGGTCGCAGACATTGTCGGAAAAGCCCCCCGCGCCGTTTGGCAGGCCGTTGACCGTCCGGCCGCAGGTCGTGTCGAGCACCAGGTCCACATCCGCGGCCGACTGCGTGGTTACCCACGCCTGGTTGAAGATGTTGAACAACCCCACGCGGAACTGGAACTTCTGCTGATCCGTGACGGCGAAGTTCTTGAACAGCGTTATGTCGTGATTGATTCGCGTCGGCATGCGCAGGTTGAACTTCGGGATCAAATCGCCGTTCTCGCCGAACCCGGGGATCTTGATGCAATCGATGTTCAGGATCTTCAACCCGACCTTGGTGTTGCCGGTTACCGGATTGCACGTGTAGATCGGCGCGAGGGCGCCGCGGTTGCCGCCGCCAGGGCCGGGGTTGCCGATGATGTCCGGCGTGCCGAATATCGCCTGCGAAATGCCGTTGTTGCCCGCCTGGCCGCCGAATCCCAGATAGATCGGGACGCCGCTCGCGAGCGTCGAGATGCCTGACAGCTGCCACCCGTTGAGCAGGCCCCGCCCGACGGGGTTGTCCATCCCGCCCTTGGCCACATCTGGAAGGAAGGCGTTCCACGAGAAGTTGAGGATGTGCGTCCGGTCCTCAGGCAACACGCCGTAAGTGCGCCTCGCGTCGAAGGGATCGATATTTCCGTATTCACCGTTTCCGGAGGTCGTGCCCTTCGTGCGGGCGAGCGTGTAGGCCGCAAAGTACTGGAGGCGTCGTCCAGTCTGCCGGCTGAGCGTCACCTGCAGCGAGTTGTAGTTCGACTCACCTTCGAAGCTCCAGTCATTCACGGAGGGGAAATTCTGGAACGGCCTGAACTGGTTCACGACCGAACTGTCGAGCGCGACGCGGTTCACCGGAACCGAGAGATCGATGCCGTTGACCGTGCCCTTGAGGAGGGCGCCCAGCGGAACGACGTTGAGTTGGCGCCGGCTAACCAGATCGCGTCCGCGAGTCCCGACGTAGGCCGCCTCGACGACCTGGTTGAACATGATCCGGCGGGCGAAGGAGGTGCTGAAGCTGTATGTCTTGGGCCACTTATTCGAGTTCGGATTCAGGGTGTTGAGCCCCAGCGAGCTCACGCGCGTCGTCCAGTCGAGCTGCCGGATCGTGTCGTAGGTCAATCCAACGCCGTTGCTCAGACTAGAAGCCGCGCCCGAGCCGATACTCACGGAGTACGACGTGGGCGGGATGCGGAGGTAGTCGTACTCGAGGTTCCCCATGTTGCGGTTGTAGAAGATGCCGAACCCGCCGCGCAGCACGTTGTTGCCGCTGCTGGTGATGTCCCATGCGGCGTTGATGCGCGGCATCACGAATGGCGACCGATTGTCGATGCCGCCGAGCGGTGCCTGGCCCGCCGATGTGTAGCGCCACCCGTTGAGCTGCTTATACGTGCCCGGGTCCAAGAAGGGACCCTTCGCCGCGTTGTATGTAGACGGGTCGAAGTAGCCGCCGAATTTCTGCAGCTCCTGGTTATTCGTCCAGAGTCCGCTGCGCAGACCAAACTCCAGTGTGAAATTCGGCTTCAGCTTCCAGCTGTCCTGTGCGAACCCATCGTAATTCCAGTATTGCCAGTGCCCCTCGGGAATCTGGGTCCCTTGCGCGTAACTCGACAGCCGGCCGGTCAGCAGGTCGGCGATTGCGTTGCCGGTGCCGCCCGTCGCCCACGGGTCGAACTGCAGCTGCCCCATCTCATCGTTCTGGAAGTTCTGCTGCTTCCGGCCGCGCTCGGCCGAGAACCCGAATTTGAGGCCGTGCGCCCCGGCGATTTTCGTCAGCTTGTCGGAGAACTGAAGCGCGTCGTTGTGGGCGTAGACGTCCATCGCCGGCGCCCAGAGGTTCCCCGGACCACCCTGGCCCCATCCCGATGTGATGATGTTGAGCGGCAGATACGGGCTCGCGTTCGGGAAGAAACCCTGGTTATATCCCTTGAGCTCCGGGTACGCGTCGATGCGGACCTTCGAGGGATCCCGCCAGAAGTTGTCCAGCGTCAAGCGGCTCCAGCTCACCAGCACCTCGTTGGTCATGGTGGGGTTGAGCACGCTGACGATGTTGCCCGACACGGAGCGCCCTTTGTTGGTACCGTAGGTCGGCGTGGGGAGCGCCACGTCTGACGAGGACCACCAGATCCCGCGGGCGTTTTCCGCGTTCTCGTGTTCGATCGCGGTGCGGACGTACGCCCGGGTGCTCTTCGAAATGTTGTAATCGATGCGGAACTTGAAGTCCTCGCGGTTGGTCGGCTGCAGCGTGTTGAAAACGTAGTTGTATCGGTTGTCGGCAGTCGAGAGTTTTGGCAGCGTATAGAGGCTCTAAAAAACCTTTCCCATCGGCTGGATGTTTGGCGCAAATTTGTTGTTGGGCGGGGTTGAGCCCGCGCCGGGGAAGCCGGCCGGGATA
>JANPCT010000395.1:0-2207 GCA_031431095.1 Acidobacteriota bacterium
GGAATCCGGCCAGCTGAAAGACCTGCCGGACGGGGTCGCCCATGCCGCAGAGTCCGAGCCGTCCCCCGGCATCCTGAAGGCGCCGCGCCAGCAAGAGCATGACGCGCAACCCGGCGCTGCTGATGTAGTCCACGCCGGTCAGATCCACGACGATGCGCCGTTCCCCCCCGTTCAGGAGCCCGATCAGGTGTTGTTCGAGCGCAGGGGCGGTGGTGGTATCGATCCTCCCGGCCGGCGCGACGGCGACAATGCCGTCCACCCGTGATTCAGCGATCTGCATCCGCCCGGCACCTCATAAGAAAATGATTCCGTCCGTTCCGCCGCTCATATCGCGTGTCGTCCATGAGCCGGCGCACGAGCGCGATCCCCAGGCCGCCGGGCTGCCGCTCGTCGAGCGGGCTGGTGGTGTCCGGCGGGGGCGCGAGCAGCGGGTTGAACGCGTCCGCCGCGTCGACGATCTCCACGACGACATCCTCACCAGCGAGGGAGAAGGTCAGATCGATGGTTGCCGTCCGTCCCGCCAGACCGTGCCGGACGATGTTCGAAAGGATCTCGTCGAGCGCCAGCGGGAGCCGCCACATCGCGCCCCTGGAGAGCTGGTGCACCAGGCCGAACTGCTCGAAGGCCTGGACCGCCTGAAGCACCCCAGACAGGGTGCCGGGCACGGAGAGTGTCTCGACCGCGCACATAACCGCCCCCGGAGCCCGATCCTACCACCCTTGTGGTACCCTCCGGCCGCACCAACTTTTCGGCTCCGGCGGTGTATTCATGGCAGAAACGGACGAAGACGTCCTTTGCGTGGCGCGGTGCCTTCGAGGCGACTCGGCTGCATTCGAGTCCATCGTCCGGCGTTATCAGAAGGTCTTGTTCTCCGTCGCGCGCCGGATGCTGGGGGACCACGAAGACGCGATGGACGCGACTCAGAACGCCTTCATCCGGGCCTACGAAGGCCTGCACACGTACGACCCGGATCGGCGCTTTTTCAGCTGGATTTACCGGATTGCGGTCAACGAATGCCTGAACGCCAGGCGGGCGAGGCGACCCGTTGATCGGCTTCCGGAGCACGTGGAGCCGGCAGCCGAGGGGAGCCCGTTCGACGAGGTCCAGAATGTGGAGCGGAGTGAGTTGATCGACTCGGCGCTGGTGCGGCTCTCGGAGGACCACCGCCTGGTCGTCGTGCTTCGCCACTTCGCCGATTTATCGTACAGCGAGATGAGCGAGGCTCTCGGCGTGCCGGAAAAGACCGTGAAATCGCGATTGTTCGAGGCTCGGCATCGGCTCGGCGAGCTGCTGCGCCTGCAGCCAGGAGGTTATGATGAGCTCTCACGGTGACCTCGGCGAAGGCGATACTCCCCTTGATCGTGCGCTGGAGCAGGCCGGCGCCGTCGAACCGGACCCGCCGCTGGGGTTTGTCGCGGGGGTCATGCGCCGCGTCCACGACGCGCAGACCCGGATGTCACTGTGGCGCCAGTGGCGCCGGTCAGTCCGGGCGACCAACCTTTTGACGCGGGCCGGTGTAGATCCAGCCAGTATCGGGATTGTGGCAGACAACAGGCGGTCCGCCGCCACGGGAGTGATCATCATGAAGAAAATCGTATGGGGCGTAGCGGCAGTCGGGGCGCTGGCCGTCGTGTCGGTCGTCTGGCTGGGCTATCCCCCCATGGGGCCTGGAACGGAGGGCACCGTCGGCGGTGCGCAGCGATATCAGGCCACGCCGGCCGGCGACAAGAGTGCCGAGCTGGGCGACATGTCGGTACAGGCGTTCCTGCAAACCGACACCTTCGATCGGCTGATCAAGAACCCGGACTCACGGGCGGTTCTCCAGAAGGCGGCAACGGATCCCGAGTTCCAGCACGCGCTGGCCAACCCGGCCCTCGGCAGGGCATTGGCCGACCCTGCGGTCGCCAGGGCGCTAGCCAACCCGGCCGTCAGCAGGGCGTTGGCCGACCCCGCGGTCTCCAAGGCTCTGGCTGACCCGGCGGTGAGCAGGGCGTTAGCCAACCCCGCGGTCTCCAGGGCGCTGGCCGACCCGGCCGTCAGCAGGGCGTTTGCTGACGCCGCGGTCTCCAAGGCGCTGGCTGACCCGGCCGTCAGCAAGGCGTTCGCCGACGCCGCGTTCTCCCACGCGATGGCAGACCCGGCCCTCAGCAGAGCGTTGGCAGACCCCGCGTTGTACAGTGCGCTGGCCGACCCGGCCGTCAGCAGGG
>JANPCT010000396.1:0-1935 GCA_031431095.1 Acidobacteriota bacterium
TACGAATATCCGACGACGTCGACGACGATCGCGCGCTTCAAGAACGGGAGCGTGGGGAAGTGTGCCGCCGTGGTCGATTGCCTCCAGCCTTACTACTTCCACACGCACCTGGTCGGAAGCGAAGGCAGCATCCTCGACAACAAGTTCCATTCGCAGAAGCTGGCCGGACTGAATCGGGCGGCCTGGAGCGAGCTGTCGATGCGGATGCTCGACAGCGGGGACGTCGCCGATCATCCGTACCAGACGCAGTTCCAGGCGTTCTTCGACGCACTCGACCGCGACGAGGAGATGCCGCTCACCAGCTTCGCTGACGCGTTCGCGACGCATCGCGTCATCGCGGCGGCCGACCGGTCCGCCGCCGAGCGCCGCACCGTCCGCATCGCCGACATTCCTGCCGAGTGATGCGTACGTCCGGGGCTCTCGCGATCGCCGCTCATCCCGACGACATCGAGTTCATGATGGCGGGAACGCTGTGCCTGTTGCGTGAGGCCGGCTGGGAGATTCACTATCTCAATATGTCGAGCGGGAACCTCGGGAGCCTGACGGGCTCCGCGGCCGCGACCGCGCGCACGCGGCGCACGGAAGCGCGGGCCGCCGCGGCGCTGCTCGGCGCTGTCTGGCACGCACCGTTCTGCCGCGACCTGGAACTTTTTTACGACAGGCCAACGCTGCGCCGCCTGTGCGCGACTGTTCGAGAAGTGGCGCCGACGGTGATCCTCACGCACTCGCCGAAGGATTACATGGAGGATCACGTCAACGCGGCGCGGCTCGCCGTCACGGCGGCGTTCGCACGGGGCGTGCCGAACTATCGCAGTACGCCGCCGCGCGCTCCTGTGTCAACTGACGTGACGATCTACCATGCCAGCCCGCACGGCTTGCGCGACACCCTCCGTCGGCGCGTGCCTCCTGGCGCGTTCGTGAACACTACTTCCGTCCACCAGCAAAAACGTGCAGCGCTCGCGTGCCACGCGAGCCAGCGACAGTGGCTCGACGCGTCACAGGGTATGGACAATTACATCCGTACCATGGACGACGTCAGTCGTGAGCTGGGGACGATGTCGCGCAAGTTCCGGCACGCTGAAGGGTGGCGGCGCCATTCGCACTGGGGTTTCTGCGCCGAAGGCGCGGATCCGCTCGCCAGCGCCCTCGGCGGCAAATACCTCGTCAACGCCGCCTACGAGCGGTCACTCGATACCTGACGCCACCGATGCCTCGTAAACTCAGTGCAATCGCGCCCGACTGGTGGGACTACACGACGCTCGACGCCGATCTGATCGACGAAGCGTCCCGGCTGACGCCGGGCGAGCTCGCGCGCCTCGCCCGTCCGGGCTTCAGCGTCCTCCTCTACGACACGCTCGAGGACTTCTACCTCGCCGAGGCGCTCGAGTACGTCGATGCGTGGCGCCAGAGCACGGACGCCAACCCCGTCGGCATCTGCGGGCCGATCGGGCCCACCGAGCACCTGCCGCTCGTGGCGCGCATCGTCAATGCGCTTGGGCTCGACGTCCGCGCGGGACATTTCTGGGGCATGGACGAATGGTTCGATGCCGCGACAGGCCGGGAAGTGCCGGTGACGCATCCGCTCAGCTTCGAGCGCGCGGATCGCGAGCTGTGTTTCAACCGCATCGACCGCTCCCTCAGGATGCCCGACGCGCACCTGCATTTTCCCAAAGCCGATACGGGCGCATACCGGGCGACCTGGGACGGGCGCGTGCGCTGCGCGGTGATGCAGGGGGGGCAGGGGGACGTGAAGCACTGGGCGTTCAACGATCCACTGCCGCGCACGGGCCGCCACCAGGACGCGCCGCCGTCACCCGAGGAGTACCGCAAGCTGGCCACGCGAACGGTGGACCTGCATCCGCTCACGATCGCGCAGAACGCGCGGACCAGCGGCGGCGGCAACATCTCGGTGGTCCCGACGAAAGCGATCACCGT
>JANPCT010000397.1:0-2175 GCA_031431095.1 Acidobacteriota bacterium
GCGTGAACTCGCGGCTCGACGAGATGCAGGCGGCGATCCTGCGCGCGCGCCTGACCTGGCTGCCGGGCTGGACGACGCAGCGGCGCGCACTCGCTGCGGCCTATCGACGCAACCTGGCGAGCGCGCCAATCACGGTGCCGGCAGAATTTGACGCGGGGCACGTCTACCATCTGTTCCCCATTCTCAGCACCGACCGGGATGCGCTGCAGGCGCGGCTGAAGGCGAAGGGGATTGAAACCCTCATTCACTACCCCGTGCCGATTCCGCGGCAGCCGGCGATGGCATCCGAGCGGCCGGCGTCGTGCCCGATTACAGATCGCGTCTGTGGCGAGGTGCTGTCGCTGCCGCTGCATCCGGGGATGACGAGCCAGACCGTCGACGAGGTGGCGGCGGCTGTGCGCGCCGCGGCGGCGCCGTGACCTGCCGGTGGTCGGCCGCGTGACACGCGCGCGACGCGCCCTGCTGCTCATCGGGATCGCGGCCGTGCAGTTCGCGTTCTTCGAGATAGCGCTGCGGGCGTGGGGCCACTCCGAGGCGGCCCCGGCGTTCCAGGCCCTGTTCGAACCCGACCCCGCGATCGGCTACCGCCTCCGGCCACATGCGCGCACGCGTTTCGTCACCGCCGAATTCGCCACGGACATCGCCATCAATGCGCAGGGCGTTCGCGACGATCGCGACATCGGTCCCAAACCGCCGAACGAGCGAAGGATCGTAGTTCTCGGCGATTCGCTGGTGATGGCGGTGCAGGTCGAGCGGCGGCAGACGTTCTGTCAGCTGCTCGAAGACCGCCTCAATCGTGACGGCGGGCCGATTCATTACCGCGTGATCAACGCCGGCGTGCAGGGCTACGGTCCGGTCGAGGAGCTGCTGTTCTTCCGGCAGGTGGCGCGCGCCTTTCAACCCGATCTCGTGATCGAAACGATTTTTGTTGGCAACGACGCCGAGGAAGCGGTTGGATCGGCGTCGCGGCTGCGTCCCGGCGAACAGCCGGTCGGGGCTGCACTCTCCCAATCGGTCACCAATCGGCTGCGGCGGCTGGTGCGGCGCAGCATGGTGCTCCAGGTATTCCGCCTGCGCGTCACCGCCGTGACCGGGCGTCTGCCGGGAAGGGGCGCTCCACCGGAGCCGCCGCTGCAGTCGTACGCGGCGCAGCCGGCGCCGCGAATCGAGGAAGGCCTTCGCATCTCACGCGACTGCGTCCAGGCGATTGCCGCCGAGGCCGCGGCAGCCGGCGCGCGCGCCATGGTGATGCTGATGCCGGCGCGCTTCCAACTCGACGACCCCGACTACGCACGATTGGAGGCCGCCGTCGAGGGAGCGGGCGGCGTCCTCGTGCGGGACGCCGCCACGACGCGGTTCACACAGGCGCTGGCGTCACTGCCGGTGCCGGCATTCGACGCCTTGCCGGCGCTGCGCGCGTCGCGGCCGGGTCCCGATCTGTTCTTCCAGCAGACGGTGCACCTCACCGCATTGGGGCACGACGTCGTCGCAGCGGCGCTCGAAGCGTTCATCCGCAAGCAGGGACTCTAGGCCGCGATGGTCTTCAACTCCCTGCATTTCGCCTGGTTCTTCGTCGTCGTCTACGCGCTCTACAGGCTGCTGCCGCACCGCGGCCAGAACTGGCTGCTGCTGGTCGCGAGCTACTACTTCTACGCGGCTTGGGACTATCGCTTCGTCGCGCTGCTGGGCGCCTCGACCCTCGTGGACTACTCGTGCGGCATCCTGCTCGGCAGCCTCATCAACCAGCGCCGGCGCCGGCTGGTGATGTGGCTGAGCATCGGCTTCAATCTCGCCCTGCTGGGGTTTTTCAAGTACTTCAACTTCTTCGCAGACAATCTTCACGCGCTCTTCGGAACATTCGGCTGGCAGCTCGACGTCATCACGCTGCGCGTTCTGCTGCCGATCGGCATCTCGTTCTACACATTCGTCACGATGAGCTACGTGATCGACGTGTATCGACGCGAGATCGAGCCGACGCGCAACCTCGTGGACTTCGCCGTATTCGTCGCCTACTTCCCGCACCTGGTGGCAGGGCCGATCCTCAGGGCGACTGCACTGCTGCCGCAGATTCAACGGCCGCGGGCGGTCTCCGGTCGCCAGGTCCGCGATGGCCTGTGGCTGATCGCCTGGGGGTTTTTCCAGAAGATCTTCGTCGCCGACAACCTGGCTCCAATC
>JANPCT010000398.1:0-3517 GCA_031431095.1 Acidobacteriota bacterium
GGTGGCGCTGGAACGGATCGCAGGCAGCAACGGACCTGCCTGCTCGACGCCGCCCTGTTCACCGGC
The DNA here is from genome assembly GCA_031431095.1 of Acidobacteriota bacterium. Classification (GTDB taxonomy): domain Bacteria; phylum Acidobacteriota; class Vicinamibacteria; order Vicinamibacterales; family 2-12-FULL-66-21; genus JAICSD01. The sequence continues at coordinate 67 of JANPCT010000398.1, forward strand.
GCGTCATCATCGCCTGCCCACTCGTGTACCCGCCGGAGCAGGTGTTCGAACCGCTATACGTGCTGGTCATCGTCATCGTCGTGCGATTGACGTGTGCGGTGCCCGTCGCACTCGACGAACAGCCGGACGACATCATGCTGCCGGTCGGCAGGTTCATCGTGAACGTCAAGTCGTCGCCAGACATGATGCCCGAGAAGGCACCCGGCCCTCGGCCCTGCATGCCGGAGCCGTTGAAGCTCATCGGGCCCGTCACCATGGACCCGTTCTGCGTGAGCTGCCACGTCATCGTGCCCATGTCGGTCTGCCCCATCATGCTGCCTGTGCCGAGCGAGCTGCTCGAATCCGATCCGATGCCCGACCAAATCCCCGCCATGGACGGCGTCGAACCGGACGGCGTCGTCGAAGAGTTGCCGCCACAGGCCGCGGCGAACGCCGCTACGAGGACGACTGCGAATGCTTTTTTCATCATGCCACCTTGCTTGCCGAAACCCACCGTTTGGTAGGGAGCACCGGTCATGCCAGATGGGCGCTCTCGAGAACGCTGGCGAATCGGTCTGAACCGATTCATCCGTGCGGGACACCCGCGAACAAATCCCCGCGCGCATGCTGGAAATTCCGCGGCCCGGCGTCTCCGCGGACTAGCCGCTGAGGCCGGCCTTTCGAAGAATCGTCATCATTGGACACCACTGAGTGAACGCCGATTGGAACAGATTCAGCCCCACGAACAGCGTGAACCACAGGAAGTTCGGGTTGACGTAAATGCCGAGTAACACGCTGGCGGCCACCAGGCCGCCGGCGATCATCCGCAGCGAACGTTCGACGTTCATGATGTGCTCCTTCACTTGCACTGCCGGTCGAGGGGTTCACGAGACGGCCTCCAGCGGCGTCGCCAGAGCCGGCCGGGTGGCCTCGTGGCGCTTCGCCACGTAATAGAGGACGGGCACGGCCATCCGGGACAGCAGCAGCGAGGCCACCTCCCCCGCCATCAGCGAGATCGCCAGCCCCTGGAAGATTGGATCGAACAGGATCACGCCGGCCCCGACAATGACGGCGGCCGCGGTCAGCGCCATCGGCCGGAACCGGACGGCACCGGCGTCGACCACCGCCTGGTCGAGCGGCACGCCGTCGCGTAGCCGCAGCTCGATGAAGTCCACCAGGATGATCGAGTTGCGGACCACGATCCCCGCACCCGCGATGAAGCCGATCATCGAGGTAGCGGTGAAGAACGCGCCCATCGCCGCGTGCGCCGGCAGGATGCCGACGAGCGAAAACGGGATGGCGGCCATGATCAGCAGCGGCGTCGTGAACGACTCGAACCAGCCGACGACCAGGACGTAGATGAGCACGAGCACGGCCGCGAAGGCGATGCCCAGGTCCCTGAACACCTCGATGGTGATGTGCCACTCGCCGTCCCACTTCATCGCGTACCTCGACGTGTCGGACGGCTGGGTCGCGTTGAAGACCTGCAGCCCGTAGCCCTCCGGCAGCACGAGGCGCGCGATCGCGTCGTTCATCCGGAGAATGGCGTAGACCGGGCTCTCGTTGTGTCCGGCGAGATCACCCGTGACGTAGGTCACCGGCTGCAGATTCTTGTGGTAGAGGCTCGGACCCTCCTCGGTGCGGACCAGCCGCGTCAGCTCGCCGACGGCCACGCGCCGCGTCCCGGTCAGATGGAGGGACTGGATGGTCTCGAGGCTGCGCTCGGCACGCGGCAGCCGGATCACGATCGGGACGTCTTCCCGCGACTGGTCATCGTGCAGCAGACCGGCGACGCCGCCCGAGCCCGCCATTTGGACGACCGACGCCACCGCCGCCGCCGACAGCCCGGCCGCCGCGGCCTTCTCCCCATCGACGACGAGAGTGACCTTCGGGTGCGGCGCCTCGACGTACCAGTCGATGTCCACGACGCCAGGCGTCTCCGCGAAGATGGTTTTGACCTGCGCCGCCACGGCCAGCCGGCGGGCCGGGTCGGGTCCATACACTTCCGCCACGAGCGTCTGCAGCACGGGCGGCCCCGGCGGCACTTCAGCCACCTGGATCGTCGCGCCGAACGAGGTGGCGATCGGCAGCAGCCGGTCGCGGACGCGCCGCGCGACCTCATGGCTCTGGGCCGATCGCCCGCCCTTGGGCAGGAGGTTCACCTGCAGGTCCGCCAGGTGCGGCGCCCGCCGCAGGAAGTAGTGGCGGACGAGCCCGTTGAAGTTGTAGGGCGCCGATGTCCCGACGTACTGCTGGACGTCGACCACGGCCGGATCCTCGAGCGCCGCCGCCGCCAAGGCCGGCGCCACCCGTGCCGTCGTTTCGAGCGCGGTCCCGTCGGGCAGATCCGCCATCACTTGGAGCTCGCTCTTGTTGTCGAACGGCAGCATCTTCACCGTCACCAGTTTGAGCGGCACCAGTGCCACCGCGGCCGCAAGCAGCACCGCCACGCCCACGAGGAAGAGCAGCCGCATCCGGCCGCTGGCGATGAGCGGCCCCATGACCCGGCGATAGAGTCGCGTGAACAGATCCTCCTGGCCGTGGTCGGAGTGCGCCGCCGGCTTCAGGAGCCGCACCGCCGCCCATGGCGTGACGACGAACGCGACCACGAGGGAGAAAACCATGGCGGCCGACGCGCCCACCGGGATCGGCCGCATGTAGGGGCCCATCAGTCCGCCCACGAAGGCCATCGGCAGAATCGCCGCCACCACGGCGAGAGTCGCCAGGATGGTCGGGTTGCCAACCTCGTCCACGGCGCGCAGCGCGATTGCGGCCAGACCGTCCGGCTCACCAGTGCCCATCCGCGCGTGCCGCACGATGTTTTCCACCACCACGATCGCATCGTCCACGAGGATGCCGATCGAGAAGATGAGGGCGAACAGCGTGATGCGGTTCAGCGTGTAGCCGTAGAGGAAGAACATGAACAGGGTCAGCGCCAGCGTGACCGGGATCGCGATGAGCACCACCGCCGCCTCGCGCTTGCCGAGCACGAGCCAGATGAGCGCCGACACCGATAGCACCGCGACCAGCATGTGCCACAGCAACTCGTTGCTCTTCTCGGCGGCGGTCTCGCCGTAGTCGCGCGTGACGGCGACGTGCACGTCGGACGGGACGAGCGTGCCCTTCAGCGTCTCGAGCTTCTGAGACACGCGGTGGGAAACGTCGATGGCGTTGGTGCCCTTGCGCTTCGCGACCGCGATGGTGACGGCAGGGTGACCGCCTTCGTTACGGGACGAGAAGGTCACGTATGACGTGGGCTCGGCATCGCCGTCCACGACTTCGGCCAGATCGCTCACGAGCACGGGACGCCCGCTCCTGGCGCTGACCACGACGCGGCGGACCTCGTCGGCCGTCCGCAGCCGGCTACCGGCTTCGAGGCCGGTGATCTGTCCACCCGTCACGGGCCCCGACGCCGCGCCTCGCGCGTTGGTGTCGCCGATCGCGCGCTGCACCGCCAACGGGTCTAGCCCGT
>JANPCT010000399.1:0-5612 GCA_031431095.1 Acidobacteriota bacterium
CTGGCCGCGAACATTCGTGCCCGGAGCGGCGCCGCCATCAGCCGCGCGCAGCTGATCCGCGCGCTGCTCGACGCCGTCGCCGAAGGCGACATCGATCTGACCTCGACCACGTCGGAGGCCGATCTCAAGGCCACCCTCCTCGCTCGTCTCGGGCGCTATCGTCTCGGCGGTCCACAGAACTGAGCAGCATTCCTCCCGGTGGTCACACCCAGGCCCGCATGCGAGATTCATCGGCGCCGTCCAGGGCAGGTCGTTCCGCAGGCTGGATAGCGACAGCGGCTGGGTTCGGTAGTAGAATCCCGGCCGTCGGGTGCGAAGGAGGATAGGCATGCCTGTATCCCGCCGTGATTTCCTGCGGCTCGCCGGAACGGACGATCGCGTGGACCGGCCGGCCCCATCGGCATGGCTCGGGGCGGGAGCGCTCCTCTCCGCGCGCGGTCTCGAGGCGTACTTCGCCGAGGCCCAGGCCCAGGGCGCCCATAGCCGCCCGCTCGTCCCTCCCGGCATCGACGAAATTCGTCTCAGCAGCAATGAGAATCCGCTCGGGCCCGGCAAGGTGGCGCTCGATGCGATTCTCGGCAAGTTTCCCGAGGCGGGACGCTATCCATTCAACAGCTCTCCGGCGGACAACGATCTCGTCTCCGCGCTCGCCGAGAAGTACAAGATCAAGCCGGAGAACGTCGTCCTCGGCGCGGGATCGCAGGAGATCCTCAAGAGCGCCATGCGCGCCTGGGTCTCGCCGGACCGCGGCTTCGTCACCGCCCTCCCGACCTTCGAGAACTGCACCGCTTACGCGAAGCGCTACACCTTGCCGCTCACCGAGGTGAAAGTCGATGCGGCGATGCGTCTGGACGTCGAGCCAATGATTGCGGCCGCATCGCGCCGCGCCGGGCTGATCTTCTTCAACAACCCGAACAATCCGACTGCCACCGTCCACGGCGCCGCCACCGTCACCGACATGGTCGAGCGCATCCGGAAGGCGTCCCCCGGCACGGTAATCCTGATCGACGAGGCGTATCACGAATACGTCACCGATCCCTCGTACCAGAGCGCCATTCCGCTCGCGCTCTCGACGCCCGGCGTCGTCGTCTGCCGCACGTTCTCGAAGGCCTACGGAATGGCCGGCATGCGCATCGGCTACGCGGTCGGGATGCCCGAGACGATCCAGGCCCTGGCCAGATTCAAGATGCCGTACAACGTCAGCGTATTCGGCATCGCCGCCGCGATCGCGTCACTCGGCGACACCGCCCACATCGAACAGGAGCGCGCGCGCAACACCGAAGTGCGCGCCTTCACCGTCAAAGCGCTGCAGGACATGGGAGCGAAGCCCGCCGATTCGCAGGGTAACTTCCTGTTCGTGGACGTCGGCCGCCCGGCGCAGGACTTCCGCGATGCCTGCGCCAGGTCGGGCGTGCTCGTCGGACGCGACTTCCCGCCCTTCGAGAAAACGCATTGCCGCATCTCGATCGGGACGATGGACGAAATGAAGCGGGCAACAGAGGTCTTCCGGACGGCGCTCAAGAGCGTGACGACGGCAACGGGCGAGAGGGGCGGGAGGTAGCGCCATGCTGACACGACGAACATTCGTCCAGACCGCCGGCATCGGCGCCGCCGCATGGGTCGCGGCGCGGGGACGCGAGAACAGTCTCTGGAGCGCGTTCGAGCCGAGCCTCGAGGCGGTTGCGCCGGGCATGATCTGCCTGTCGAGCAACGAGAATCCCGGTGGACCCGGCAAGACCGTCCTCGCCGGGATTACGGCGGCCTTCGGGCCAACCGGCGCGCGGCCGGGCCGTTACGACAGCAGTGGCCGCGAGCTGATCGACGCCATCGCGAAAAAGAACAACGTCAAGCCCGAGAACGTCGTCCTCGGCTGCGGCTCGACCCAGATCCTGCGGTCGTGCACGCATCTCTTCACAGCGAAGGACAGGGCGCTCGTCGGCACCATCCCGACCTATGAAGAGTGCGCCGGCTACGCCGAGATGATGGGCCATCCCGTGCGCCCCGTTCCGCTCGACGCGAACTTCAAGATCGATCTCGCGAAGTTTGCCGATGCCGCGAAGGGCGCCGGCCTCGTGTTCTACTGCAACCCGAACAACCCGACGGCGACGTACGTCGGCGCGCGCGCCACACGCGAGTTCCTCGCCAGGGTCGCCAAGGATTCGCCGGAGACCTACGTGCTCGTCGACGAGGCGTACTACGACTACGTCACGGATCCCGACCATGACACGCACATTCCCGCCGCGCTCGACAATCCCCGCGTCATTGTCGCGCGCACGTTCTCGAAGGCGTACGGGATGGCCGGACTCCGGATCGGCTATGCGATCGGGCACGCCGAGACGATCAAGAAGATGGCGGACTGGGACGCCGGTGCCGGCACGAGCTCGCTCAACGTCCTGGCGATGCGCGCCGGCATTGTCGCGATCGAGCAGGACGCGTCGTTCATCGCCGCAGAGCGCGCCCGCAACAAGGACGTCCGCGATTTCACGATGAAGTGGTTCGCGGATCGCGGCATGAAGCCGACGGACTCACAGGCGAACTTCATGTTCGTCAACATCGGCCGGCCCGTGAAGGGGTTCCGCGACGCTTGCCGGGCGAAAGGCGTCCTCGTCGGGCGCGACTTCCCGCCGTTCGAGAAGACGCACTGCCGCATCTCCTACGGCACGATGGACGAGATGAAGAAAGCGGTGGCGGTCTTCGGCGAGGCCCTGGAAAAAAAAGCGACCGCAGCCTAGCCGCGGACGACGCCGCGTCAGCCGGCCCGGCAGCAGCGCTCTCTATTTCCTGACGTACTTCTTGACCGCGCGCTGGCCGACTTCCGCGCCGTAGATGTTGCCGGCCCTGTCGACCGTAATCCCCTCGGCCGAACTGGTGCTGGTCGCGCACGGAGCTTCTGCGGTCGGGCGCTGTCCGTCCGCGCAGGTCTTCCAGGTGTCGGGAATGAAGGCGGTCACCTTGCCATCCCTGGCGCTGCCGATACGGATGCCCCGCGTCCAGGCGCCGTGCGCCGGGTTGACCGATCCTGACTCGGAATCCGCGGCATAGAGTGTGTCGGCATTGGTCCGGTCGATGAACAGCCCGCTGATGCGGCTGAACTGCGTCCATTCTTCGATGAAGTTGCCGTCCTGGTCGAAGATCTGGATCCGGTTGTTGCCGCGATCCGCGACGAAGAGGCGGCCCTTCGAATCCATGGCGAGCGCGTGCGGTTGATCGAACTCGCCGGTACCTTTTCCGAACCTGCCCCACGACTTGATGAACTTGCCGCTCTTGTCGAATTTCAGCACCCGCCCGGTGGAGCCCTCGGTCGACGAGTGTCCTTCCGACACGAAGATGCTGCCGTCTGGAGCGACGAAGACGGCGTTCGGCTGGTAGAAATAGTCCGCACCCCGGCCGCCTCCGGGGATGCCGAGCGTCATCAGCAGCTTGCCGTCGGGACGGTACTTGAACACCTGGTGCCCGATGATCGTTGCCGGCGCCGGTGCCAGCGGTGAATCGGGCGACGCACCGCGCGCGCGGCGTGGCCGGTTGTCCTGGCCGTCGGTGACCCAGATGTTGCCGTCCTTGTCGACGTGCATCCCGTGCGGAAAGATCATCGTCCCCGCACCGAAGCTCTTCACCAGTGTGCCGGCCGCATCGAATTGAAGGATCGAGTCGAGCTTCGAGTCGAGGCACGTGTTGGCGCCGCAGCGCTCGCCCACCCAGATCGAGTTGCCGTCGCGATCGACGCTGATGGCGCTCGTCGAGCCCCACGAGCGGCCCCCGGGCATCTTGAGGTGGTTCTCGACGGTCGTATACGGGTTCGGAAGATCGTTCAGCGGCGCGGACGGCGCCTGGAAGCCAATCGCCAGCATCGCGATCGCCGCGGCGGCTACTTTGGCCATACCGTGCCCTGGTCCATCTTCGTGACCGGCGCCAGTCCCTTGTAGACGAACTTCTGCAGGCGGCGGCCTTCGTAGGTTTCCGTCGTGAAGATGTTCCCCTTGGCATCGACGGCGATGCTGTGCACCGCGAAGAACTGACCCGGCTGGCGTCCGCCGTCGCCGAAGCTGGTCAGGATCTGCATCGTGTCGCGCTGGATGATGTAGATCTTTTCGTTCTTCCCGTCGGTGAGATAGATGAACTTCTGCTGCGGATCCTTCGAGAAGGCGATGTCCCACACGGAGCCGTCCCCGAGCGTGGTCCTGGCGACGAACACTTCCTTGACGAACGTGCCGTCCGGCCTGAACACCTGGATGCGATCGTTCGGACGATCGCACACGTAGACGAAGCCGTCGTTCGACAGTTCGGCGCAGTGGACGGGGGTCCGGAACTGCTGCAGCGGCGGCGCGGCCGGGTCGTAGTTGCCGAAATTGGTGTCGTCCGGTTTGTTGCCGTAGGCGCCCCAATAGCGTTTCAGCTTGCCGCTGTCGGCATCGATGACCGCGACGCGTTTGTTGCCGTAGCCGTCGGCGATGTACGCCTCGTTGGTCTTGGCGTCCACGAAAATCTTCGCGGGACGTCCGAAGTTCTCGGTGTCGTTGCTGCCTTTGCCCTGCCCGGGCTTGCCGAACTGCGCGATGAACTTCCCGGCCCTTGTGAACTTCAGGAGGTGCGCGTCGGTGCCCTCGTTGGCTCCGATCCAGACGTTGTCCTTGTAGTCCACGGTGATGCCGTGATTCGACGAAGGCCAGTCATAGCCCTCGGCGGGACCACCCCAGTGCCCGACCACGTTGCCGGCCGGATCGAACTCGAGAACGGGCGGCGCCTTGACGCAGCACGCCGCCGTCGGCGGGTCCTGGCTGGCCGCCGCTTCATTGGCGCCGAGCAGGTTATCGCGATGGACGATCCAGACGTGATCCTGCGCGTCCACCGCGACGCCGATGGCTTGGCCGATGACCCAGTGATTCGGCAGCGGTTTCGGCCACAACGGATCTACTTCGAATCGCGGCGCCATCACGGCGTCCTTTGCCTGCGCGGCCGCACGCTGCTCGAGCAGCCGCTCCGTGCCGCCGAGCGCAATGATGGCCGCGACGAAGCAGGCTCCGATAACGAAGTTGCGCTTCATCGCGCCGCTCCCTTCGGCACGAACTTCTGCACCCGCTTGCCTTCGAGTGTTTCACCTGTATAGACGTGGCCCCTGGAGTCGACGGCGACGCTACCGACGCTGTAGAACGTGCCCGGATAACGACCGCCGTCGCCGAAGCTCCCTACCGTCTCCAGCGTGTCGCGGCGGACGATGAAGATTTTCTGATCGTGGCCGTCGGCGACGTAGATGAACCGCTGCTGCGGATCGGTCGAGAGGGCGAGGTCCCATACCGATCCAGTGCCGCGCGTGGCCTTCGACACGATCCCCTGCTTCAGTAACTTGCCGGACTTGTCGAACGCCTGGATGCGATTGTTGCCGCGGTCGCAGACATAGACGGTGCCGTCGCGCGCGACCTTGACGCAGCCAACGCTGCGGAACTGGCGTCCCGGTGACGCGTCCGACACCGGCGCCGCAGCCGGTGTCAGCTCCGGCTTGTCGCCTGATCCCGGCGCCGCGACGGGTGTCGCCTGCGGCTTGTCGCCCGATCCGCCCCAGTGCCGCTTGTATGCGCCGGTCGCGGCATCGAATACGACGACGCCGTTGAGGAGGA
>JANPCT010000400.1:0-1984 GCA_031431095.1 Acidobacteriota bacterium
CCCGGTTCCGGGTTACGCTCCGGCGTCAACCGGGAGGACATTGAGCATGCGCCGTTCCATCATCCACGCCGTTCTGGCAGCCACCGCCGCGGGTTGTGTCGCGGTCCTGGGCGCCCATCCCGGCGATCCTCAGGGACCGCCGCAGGCGCCGCCGCAATCCGTGCCGGCGGCGCAGAGCCCCGAAGCCGTTCAGCAAGGCCGCGGTCTTGGCGTCCGCGCGCCAGCGGTGAATGAGACGACCGATTTTTCTCCCAAGCCTCCCTACATCGCGCGCGGGCCCGACGAAGAGGCCCGCGGGTTCATGCTGCCGGTCGGCTACCGGATGGAGCTCGTCGCCGCCGAGCCTGACGTCATCAGTCCGGCAGTCATCGAGTTCGATGGTGACGGCCGCATGTACGTCAGCGAGTTGATCAGCTACATGATGGACGCCGACGCGACGCGTGAACACGATCCGATCAGCCGCATCTCCCGCTGGGAGAGCACGCGCGGCGACGGCCGCTACGACAAGCGCACCGTCTTCGTCGATCACGTGGTCGCGCCGCGAATGATCCTGCCGCTCCAGGACGGCGTGATCCTCACCAGCGAAACCGATTCCGACGAGCTCGTGCAGTGGACCGACACCAACGGCGATGGCACCGCCGACAGACGCGAAGTCGTCCTCACCGGAATCGGCCAGAGCGGAGACGCCAACATCGAGCATCAGAAGGCGGGTCTCATCTGGAACATGGACAATTGGATCTACACGACCTACAACCCGTTCCGCATCCGCTGGACCCCGAACGGTTTCCGCCGCGAGCCGACCGGCGCCAACGGCGGACAGTGGGGCCTGGCGTCGGACGATGACGGGAAGCCGTGGTTCGTCGACGCGGGCGGCGAGCGCGGTCCGATGAACTTCCAGTTCCCGATTCACTACGGCGCGTTCACTCCGTGCCCGTCGGCGACCGGCCGACCGGCCGGCGCCGGCCGGGCCAACGCGGCGGCGGCGCGCCCGCTCGCGCGGAGTGCCAGTTGCCCGCCGGGCATGGAGGGCGGATTCGAGAAGGACTTCGCCGTCGTGTGGCCGTCGCCGGGCATCGGCGACATGCAGGGGGGAGTTTTCCGGACCAGGATGCCCGCCCAGAACCTGAATCACTTCACGGCGACGACCGGGCCGGCGATCTTCCGCGGCGACGCGCTGCCGCCGGATTTGAAGGGGCAGCTGCTGTTCACCGAACCGGTCGGACGCCTGATCCGCCGCGCGGCGATCGACAACATCGAGGGACTGATCCAGCTGCGCAACGTCTACCCTGGCTCCGAGTTCCTGACGAGCGTCGATCAGCTGTTCCGGCCGGTGAACATCAGCAACGCACCGGACGGGACGCTGTACATCGCCGACATGTACCACGGCATCATCCAGGAGCTCCAGTGGTCCGGCCCCGGATCGTACTTGCGCGCCAAGATCGAGCAGTACCAACTGGACAAGATGGTCTCGATGGGCCGGATCTGGCGGCTGCGCTACGACGGCCGGCCCGCCGTCCCCGCGACCCCCTCGAACATTGGCCAGCCGGCGATTCCCGCCATCACGCCGCGGTTCTCGCCGCCGCGGATGTACAGCGAGTCCCCGGCGCAGCTGGTCGCTCATCTCGCCGATGCGAACGGCTGGTGGCGTGACATGGCGCAGCGGCTGCTGGTCCTGCGGCAGGACACCTCGGTCGTGCCGGCACTGCAGCAGATGGCGCGGTCGTCGGAGCAACTGCTGGCGCGATTCCATGCGCTGTGGACGCTCGAGGGACTCAACGCGCTGGACCCGTCGGTCGTGCGCGACGCCATGAAGGACGCCAGTCCGAGGATGCGCGTGCAGGCGCTGCGGCTGAGCGAGACGCTCTATAAGGCCGGCGACAAGTCGTTCGCCGATGACTATCGCGCGTTGACGAAAGACGCCGATCCGAACGTCGTCATCCAGGCGATGCTGACCACGAATCTCTTCAAGCTGAAGGATGCGCCC
>JANPCT010000401.1:0-2930 GCA_031431095.1 Acidobacteriota bacterium
GCGTGGGCCGGTCGTAGAAATCGCGAGAGAGGATCAACTCCAACCTACAGACCACAGCCTACGAACTAGATCCCCTGACCTGCAGTCGCGCAATAGCGCGCTTGGCCGCGGCTGCGACGGACGCGTCGCTGTCGGTGCTGAGCGCCTGCAGCGCAGCGACGTGGCTCGCGTCGCCGACGACACCCAGGACGTCGATGAGCGCCTCGCGGAGATCGGCGTCCGGGTCCTGCATGCGCGCCAGGATGGTCGGGGCAGTCGAGGGCCCGAGCTCGATCAGGTATTCCTGCGCCTGTGCCTGCACCTTCGAGGAGGTCATCAGGTCGACAATCCGTCCGGCATAGTTGCGCCCCAGCTTCTGCAGCGCGAAGGCGGCGGCGAGCCGCACCATGGCCGAGTCGTCGCTGGTGACGTTCCGCTCCAGCAGTTCTATTGACTCCGTGTCGCCGGCGCGACCGAGTCCCTCGCTGGCGGCGCGGCGGAGGAATGGATCCTTGTCCTGCAGCCGCTCCTTGAACAGCGGGATGCTGGCGGGCGAGGCGAGCCGCGCCAGCGCTTCGAGCGCGGACCACGCGCCTTCCCCTTTCTTGTAGAACGCAAGCTGTTCGGTCAATGCGGTCGTCGCGCGGGCATCCCCTACCGCACCAAGCGCGCGCATTGCCGCATAGCGCACGTCGGCCTGCGAGTCGTTGACGGCCTTGAGCAGGGCGTCAGCGGCATCGGCGGCCTTCAACCGACCGATCACCCGCGCCGCGGCGGTCCGCACCGGCGGGTCGTAGTGATCGAGCGCCTTGAGCAGCAGCGGCATCTGCGCTGCAGACAGCTTGCCCCTGCCGATCACACCGGTCGCGTAAATCGCTTCCAGGCGCACCTTGGCATTTTCGTCGTCGACGGCCTGCAGAAGCGCCGTCACCAGTTCGGCCGGCACCGGCCGTGGCCACACGGCCAGCGGTCCGAGATCGAAAGCCGCCGCCGCAATGACGCTCTTCCGCCTCTCGAGCACGAAGCCGACCATCTTCTTCGACTTGACGTCCTGTTCCAGGAAGAACGACAGCTCCGCGGCAATCGCCTCGAGCTGGACGTCGTCCATCGGATCGAGCACGAGCGGCGCCATCGGCACCACGGCTTCCGGATATTTTGCGTCACGCAGCAGCCGCACCGCGCTGAGCCGCATTTTTGGATCCGGGTTCCGCAGATTCCGCACGACATCGTCGAACCGCAGCTGCTGCGCCGTCAGCACGCTGGACAACCCAAGCACGGCCACAAGGCACGCAAATTTTTTCATAGGATGCACTGAGGGGAGCGTCGCTATTCTACCGCTTCCAGCAACGATTCGGTTCTACTCGAGGGAGTCGACGGTACGAAGGACGCGAAGGAGCGCCACGGCATCTCGAAGACATCGAAGGAACGCCCACCCAGGCGCGGTTGAGCTTGTCGGCGATGTCAGTTCGCGTAGGCGTTGGCGCGGCCGGCGGCGAGGACGTCGCCCAGGTAGCGGCCGGTGTGCGAGGCGGCCACCTTGGCGACCTGTTCGGGGGTGCCGACGGTCACCAGGTGGCCGCCCTCCTCGCCCCCTTCAGGGCCGAGATCGATGACCCAGTCAGCGGTCTTGATGACGTCGAGGTTGTGCTCGATCACGAGCAGGCTGTGGCCGGCGGCGAGCAGCTTCTTGAACGCCGTGAGCAGCTTGGCGATGTCGTCGAAATGCAGGCCCGTCGTCGGCTCGTCGAGGATGTAGAGGACGCGGTCGCCCGTCTGCGTCGACAGGTGCGCCGCAATCTTGACGCGCTGCGCCTCGCCGCCCGACAGGGTCGTCGCCGGCTGGCCGAGACGGAGGTAGCCAAGGCCGATCTCGTCCAGCACCTGCAGCCGGCGCAACACTTTCGGTGACGTGCCGAAGAACGTCAACGCTTCGCGGACGGTCATGTCGAGCACTTGATCGATGTCGCGGCCGCGGTACTTCACCTCGAGCACCTGGGCCTTGAATCGCTTCCCTTCGCAGATCTCACAAGGCACGAACACGTCGGCGAGGAACTGCATCTCGACTTTGACCACTCCCTCCCCTTCGCACGACTCGCAGCGTCCACCCGGCACGTTGAACGAGAAATGGCTCGCCGTGAGTCCCCGCGCCTTGGCATCCTTCGTCGACGCGAACAGTTCGCGGATCGGATCGAATGCCTTCAGGTAGGTGACGGGGTTGGAGCGCGGCGTGCGGCCGATCGGCGCCTGGTCGACGAGCACCACGTCGGTCACGAACTCCGCGCCTTCGAGCTTGCGGTGCGTGCCGACGCGCCGGTCCCAGTCGTTCTTCGCCCGCTTCAACGCCGCGTAGACGACATCGTGAACGAAGGTGCTCTTGCCCGAGCCGCTCACGCCCGTGACGCACGTCAGCATGCCCAGAGGAATCTCGACGTCGATGCCCTTGAGGTTGTGCTCGGTCGCCCCGAGCACCCGCAGCCGCTGATTGGTCGGACGCCGCCGCGTGGCGGGTACCGGAATGGCGAGCTCGTCGCGGAGGTACTTCGCGGTGAGCGACCGCGGCTCCTTCATCAGATCTGCCAGTGTGCCCGAGAAGATGACGCGCCCCCCCTGCTCGCCGGCGCCGAGGCCCATGTCGACGACGGTGTCGGCGACGCGGATCATGTCGGCGTCGTGCTCGACCACCAGCACGGTGTTGCCCTGGTCGCGCAGCTTGCGAAGAATGGCGATGAGCCGCTCGTTGTCGCGGGAGTGCAGGCCGATCGACGGCTCGTCGAGGACGTAGAGCGTGCCCACCAGCGCCGAGCCGAGCGACGTGGCCAGGTTGATCCGCTGCGACTCTCCACCCGACAGCGTCGACGACAGGCGATCGAGGGTCAGGTAGTCGAGGCCGACGTCGCGCAGAAAGCCGAGGCGCTTGCGGATCTCGCTCAGCACCTTGTCGGCGACGACGG
>JANPCT010000402.1:0-3209 GCA_031431095.1 Acidobacteriota bacterium
CTGGTCGGCGCGTGCCGCCGGCCGCGCCGCCGCGCGCGTCGTCAACATGGCTCCAGGAGTTGATCAATGAAGTCCGACTCGGTCAACAGTTTGATGACCCGGCACCGGCAGATCGCAGCCGGGCGCATCGTCCTGGTCGGCATCCTCACGCTGCTGTTCTGGCGGGGCCTGCTGCCGCTGCAGGTGCTGCTCGCCGCCGTGGCCGTCGGCGTCTACCCGCTCGTGAACACCGGCGTCCTCGATCTCGTACACGAGCGCAAAATCGGTACAGAGATCTTCGTCACGGTGGCCACCGCGATCGCCGTACTGGCTGGGGAGTACGTGGCCGCGTCCGTCCTGATGACGATCATACTGATCCTTCCACGACTGTCTCGACCTTCAACTCCTTGGCAATCTGGGAGAGCGATTTCGTCGCTCCCTTATACCGCAGCGACGAGGTCAGCGAGATCACGCGCAGGCCGCGCACATGCGTCAGGTCGCTGATCAACGCGTCGGTCAGGCCGTCGGCCAGAAAGTCCTGGGTGCTGTCACCCGAGAGGTTCTTGAGCGGCAGTACCGCCACGGATGAATAGTTCATGGCCGACAGTGTGGGACGGGGCCGGTTCAGCCAGGCCTGCGAGCTGAGCCAGAGTGTCAGCACGAGCGAAACCGTGGCGACGACCGCACCTGCGGTCGCCGTACGGCTCCAGGGCCATCGGGCTGTGTCTCGTCGCCGCGCCGAGCCGAACGACTCGGCGCCCGAGCCGACGGCTTCGAGCGCCACGCAGACTTCAGCGGCGTGCCGGTACCGTTGCGTGGCGTCCTTGGTCAGACACTTCAGGACAATTGCCGCAAGACTGCCGCCGAGATGGGATGGCAGCGGCGGCGGCGCGTCGCGCAGGATGGCAGAGGTCAGCTCGACGCTGGTCTGGCCGTGGAACGGGCGGTGTCCACACGCCATCTCGTACAGCACGACGCCCAACGCCCACACGTCGCTGCGCGCGTCGGCGGTCGCGCCGCGCAGCAGTTCGGGCGCCAGGTACGGCAGCGTGCCGGCTACGACGCCCGGGCCCTCGTCCGCCAGGCGCAAGCGGGTCGCGTCCTCCAGCTCCTGCTCGTGCCGCGTGGCAATGCCAAAGTCGAGTACCTTCGCGCGCCCATCCAGCGTCACCAGGACGTTGGCACCCTTGAGGTCGCGGTGCACGATGCCGTGATCGTGCGCGTGGCCAACTGCGCCGGCAATCTCACGGCCGTAACGCACGACGGTTTCGAGCGGCAGGCCGTCGCTAGGAACCAGCGCGTTGAGCTGTCGGCCGTTGACGAGCTCCATGGCGATGTACAACTGGCCGGCTGTCTCGCCGACTTCATAGATCGTACAGATGTGCGGATGATTGAGTGACGCTGCGAGTCGCGCCTCGCGCAGGAGCCGGGCGCGTGCCAGCTCGTCGGTCAGCGCGATGGCAGGCAGGACCTTCAGCGCGACGTCGCGATCCAGGCGCGCGTCACGCGCACGGTAGACTTCTCCCATGCCACCCTGACCGAGCGGCGCAACGATTTCATACGAACCAAAGCGTGAGCCGATTGCTAATGGCACGAAATGGGGTTCCAAGCCAGCCACATGGTACAAACCGGGTACATAGGTAACACATTGAACCTCACCGCGCTCCCCTGCGATTCCAGAATCCCATCGTTAAATCCTTCGAGTCGTCGCAAGACGGGCTAACCATTGTTGGTGTGGACCGGCGAGATGGTGGATCTCCGAAGGAATCGGAGGGAGAGAAGTGAGCCGCGACGCAGCCAGAACCATCATGGCGACGGGGGGCGATCGCGCTGAGGACCGCCGCGATGCCAGGCTTGCGCACGTCCCAGATCGTAGGGCGCTGGGCTAGGTGCCGGCCCTGAAGCGTCATCCTGTGGCAATATGACCGCTCCACATGTCCTGCGACCTTCGCGCGTCCTTTCTCGCCACTGCATGTGTCGCCCTCATCGTGAGCATGACCGTGGGGATGCGGGCGCAGGACCAGCCGGGCCGCGCGCTGGTCAGTTTCACGCGTGAGGTCCTCCCGATCCTCTCCAACAACTGTTTTGCCTGCCACGGTCCGGACGAGCAGCAGCGCAAGACGAGGTTTCACTTCGACACCCGTGAGGGCGCGTTTGCCAAGCGCGGCGTCATTGAGCCCGGCAAGGCCACCGAGAGCCTGCTCATCGAGATGGTCACGCATCTCGATCCGAAGCAGCGGATGCCGCCACCGGAGTCGGGGCACACGCTGACGGACACGCAGATCGCCGTGTTGCGCCGATGGATCGACGCGGGCGCCCCGTGGGACACGCATTGGGCCTACGTTCCGGCCACACGCCCGGATCCGCCGCCGACCGCGCGGGCCGGATGGACGCGCAATCCGATCGATCAGTTCATCCTCGCCCGGCTCGAGCGCGAGGGGCTTCAGCCCTCGCCCGAAGCGGACAAGGAAACGCTGCTGCGACGCCTCACCTACGACGTCACCGGGCTGCCGCCCACGCCGGCCGAAGTCGACGCGTTTCGCGCCGACAAGGCGCCGGACGCGTACGAGAGGCGGGTCGACGCGCTGTTGCAGTCGCCGCATTACGGCGAGCGGCTGGCGATGGGGTGGCTGGACGCGGCGCGCTACGCCGACACCCACGGTTACCACATCGATACCCCTCGCGAGATGTGGCCGTGGCGCGACTGGGTCATTGGCGCGTTCAACCGCAACCTGCCATTCAACCAGTTCGTCGTCGAGCAGATCGCGGGGGACTTGATCCCCAACGCCACGCGCGATCAGAAGGTGGCGTCGGGTTTCAACCGCAACCACATGATCAACTTCGAAGGAGGCGCGATCGCCGAGGAGTACCGCGTCGAGTACGTCGTCGATCGTGTCGAAGCGACGTCGAGCGCCTTCATGGGATTGACGATGGGGTGCGCGCGGTGTCATTCGCACAAGTACGACCCCATCACCCATAAGGAGTACTACCAGTTCTTTGCCTTTTTCAACTCCGTGCCCGAGCTAGGGCTCGACGGACGTCTCGGCAACGCGGCGCCGGTTCTGCCGCTGCCGTCGCACGACCAGCAGACCCGGCTCGACGAACTCGACGCGGCCATCGGAGCGAGAACCGGCGCGCTCGCGAACGTCGTCGTCGATCCGCTGCAGCGCGAGTGGGAGGAGGCGCTGCCGCCGCTGGTTCCGCGCGGCCTCGAGCTCGGCGCCGACGGG
>JANPCT010000403.1:0-1563 GCA_031431095.1 Acidobacteriota bacterium
GCGATGCGCGAGCGCGGTGACGCGGGGCGCCGCAAAGGTATGCAGGACCGCGGCGAGAAAAATCGCCGTGGCGATGACGTTGAACGGCTCCGCTTGTGCGCGCGCGGCAAGCACACCGCCCAGTGAGGCGCCCGCCGTGTCGGAATAGGCGGTGAGGGCGCGGGGAAATCCGGCGAGCAGCTCCGCGCTGTCACTCATCCCACCACGGTAGCGAAATCGGCGGCGCTATGCCAGTCCGACCGTGGGCCAGAGCGCGCTTGGGTTGTCCATGCGACGCGCTCTGCGCCCTCGCGCGGCCGGCGATGTGCGAAAGAGCACACCGCTGCATCGATATTGATCGAGAATGAGAGCAGGAGCGTGACGTGAGCGAGTCCGAGGAAGATTTCGCGGCAATGTTCGAGGCGTCGTTTCAGGCCAAGCGGTACCACAACGGCCAGACACTCGAGGGGACGATCGTCGCGATCGGACCAGAGGTGGCGTTTGTCGACGTCGGCGGCAAAGGGGAGGCGACGATCGAAGTAGCCGAGCTCAAGGATGCGGACGGCGACATCGAAGTGGCGGTCGGCGATCGCATCCAGGCCACCGTCGTCTCGACCGCCGGAGGATTGACCCTGTCGCGGAAGCTGGCGCGAGGCGCCGCCTCGGACGCGCAGCTCGAGAACGCATTCCGCAGCGGCCTTCCCGTCGAGGGCAAGGTCGAACGCGCGGTGAAGGGCGGCTACGAAGTGCGCGTCGGCCGCGCGCGCGCCTTCTGTCCGTTCTCGCAGATCGACCTCGTCCGCATGGAGCCGGCCGCCTACGAGGGACACGTCCATACGTTCCGGATCACGGAGTTCAAGGAGGGCGGCCAGAATCTCGTCGTTTCCCGGCGGGTCCTTCTCGAGGAAGAGCAGAAGGCGGCGGCCGCCGAGACGCGGCGGTCAATCGTTCCCGGGGCCGTGCTGCCGGGTCGCGTCACGTCGGTGCGCGACTTCGGCGCATTCGTCGATCTGGGCGCCGGCGTACAGGGGCTGCTGCACGTGTCCGAGATGGGCTGGTCGCGCGTCACCGATACATCGCAGATGGTGAAGCCCGGCGAAGACATCACCGTGAAGGTCCTCGGCGTCGATACCGACAAGGGGAAGATTTCGCTCGGCCTCAAACAGTTGACGGCCGATCCATGGTCGCGTGTGCCGGAAACCTTTGCCATCGGGCAAGTGCACACGGGCCGCGTCACTCGGGTCGCCGAGTTCGGCGCGTTTGTCGAGCTCGAGCCCGGTGTCGAGGGCCTGGCGCACAACTCCACGTTTGCGCCGACGGGCCGCGCCGACGGATGGGCCGCACTCGTCGCTCCCGGCACGACCGGTGCGTTTGAAATCCTCAGCATCGACCTCGACAAGAAACGCATCGGCGTGGCGCTGCTTCCGGATGGATCGGCACGAGCCGGCGGCGCCTCGACGCAGTCCTCCATCGCCCCCGGCGCGCGCCTGAAGGGAAAGGTCGAACGGCACGAGCGATTCGGCGTCTTCATCTTCCTCGCTCCTGGCCGTACCGGCCTGATGCCGATCAGCGAGACGGGGATCG
>JANPCT010000404.1:0-1756 GCA_031431095.1 Acidobacteriota bacterium
CGAGGAGACCGACATAGTTGCCCTCGAGCACGTTGTTGCTGCCGCCGGTGATCTCGAGCCCGTTGCCGGCGAAGCTGACGAGCGCGAGGCCGCGCAGGGTGGTGCCGCCGCCGGTAATTTTCAGGCAGCGCGCCGAGCCGCCGCCGCTGACGACGATGAGCGGCGTGTTGGTATAGCCGGACTGCGTCGTGCCGTCGATCGTGACCGGACTGGTGACGTCGGGCAGTGGCGAGCCGATGGTGATCGTCTGTACGCCCGACCCGATGGCGAAACGGATCTGATCCGGACCCGCATGCGCATTCGCTTCCTCGATGGCGGCGCGCAACGTACAGGCGCCTCCCGTTGACGCGCACGCGCTGTCGCCAACGCTGCTGTCGCCGGTATCCGCCGTCGAATTGACGACGAATGTCAGCCCGGCCTGGGCTCCCGACTCCTGCGCGAATCCTGCGACAGCCGTCAGGAACACCAGCACACCGATACGCACCTTCATACTTCCCCCTTCAGCAGTCTCAAACGTGGCGCTGCTCGGTCTCGAGCGTCGCCAGTAACTCGTCGACTTCGGCCTCCGACAAGTCCGGAAGCCTGGCCAGCAGTTTCTTCGCCTCCTCGGCATCGAGCGGTGCTCCGTCCGATGGGGCGCTCGCTCCCGACTCGGCCCGGCCGACGTCCTCGAGGACAATCCGCACCAGGTCGCGCACGGTTCGGCCTTCGAGAAAGGTCACGACAGGGATCGAGACGCCCAGGCCGCGCACGACCCGGTTGCGCGCGTCGAGCGCCATCAACGAATCGAGCCCGAGGTCGCCGATCGAGCAGTCGATCCGCACCAGCTCGCGGAGCCCGAGCGCGGCGGTCAGTGCCGCGCGGCAGAAGTCTTCGGCCAGTTGTTCGCGCGCCGCCCCCGTCGCGGCGAGCAGATCGGCGCGGCCGATCCCGCGTGGCGCGGCCGGGGCACTCGTCGCCGTCAGCACATCGAGCAGCGGTATCCGAACCTCTCCGACGGCGCGGATCAGCGCGGACCAGTCCGCGTCGACGACGGCCGCCTGCGGTGCGCCCGCGGCCAGCAAGGCTTCGAGGGCGCGCAGTCCCGCGGCGGGCTCGATCGATTTCACGCCGCTCTCTTCCCAGCGCCGCCGGTGCGCCGCGGCTGCGCCGGTCGCCATGCCGGCGCCTGCCCACGGACCCCAATTGATGCTCAGCGCGGGCAGGCCCAGACGCCGCCGTTCGTGCGCGAGGGCGTCGAGAAACGCGTTGGCCGCGGCGTAGTTGGCCTGGCCGGCAGCGCCGAGCAACGCCGCCGCGGACGAGAAGAGCACGAAGAAATCGAGCTGCCGTCCCAGCGTGCGTTGATGCAGGTGCCACGCGCCCGAGACTTTCGGGGCGAGTACGCGGGCCACCCGATCCCAGTCCTGGTGCTCGACCAGGGCATCGTCGAGCACACCCGCGGCGTGCACGACGCCGCGCAGCGGCCCGAACGCACGGTCCCCCTCAGCGAAGACGCGGTCCAGGTCGGCAGCGTGCGCAACGTCCGCCGGCACGATCCGGATCTGCGCGCCGATGGCCGCACAGGCGCTGATGACGTCCTGCGCGGCGGGCGACGTGGCACGCCGGCCGACCACAATCAGTTGCCGGGCGCCGCGGTCGACGAGCCAGCGGGCCACCTGAAGGCCGAGCGCACCAAGGCCGCCGGTGACGAGGTACCACCCGTCGGCGCGAAGCGCGATCGGGATCCCGGCCGCGGGCTGATGCGGGACGAGGC
>JANPCT010000405.1:0-2488 GCA_031431095.1 Acidobacteriota bacterium
CGACCGCTTGAACGGCGCGGCCGGCGAGCCGTGCGACTGGCTGGAAGACAGCGTCACGATCGTGTGCACCACCGTGCCGCCCGGACGCGGCGCGGCGCCGTCGGAGCCGCGCGTGCCAGCCGGTCCAAACGTGCACGAGAACTACGGCAAGCCCTCGCCGGCGCCGACCCTGGAGGACATGCTGAAGACCACGCATGACGAGGCGCTGTTCGAGCACTACTTCACGAGTCAGCTCGTGGCCTATGACGTCGCGGCGGGTCGCAGGACACCCATCGGCAAACCGGGACTGATCGAGAGTGTGGCCGCAGCGCCGAACGGCGAGTTCCTGCTCGTCTCTCGCGTGAAGCGTCCGTTCTCGCATCTGTTCGGCATGAGCGGCTTCCCGAAGGACGTCGAGATCTGGAACCGCCGCGGCGAACTGGCGCGCACGATCGCCGACGTGCCTTCGTCCGAAGGGATTGCCATCAACGGGGTGCAGGTCGGCCCGCGCCAGTACCGGTGGCGTCCCGATCGGCCGGCCACGATGACCTGGGTGGAAGCGCTCGACGAAGGGGATCCGAAGAAGGCGGCGCCGTTCCGCGACCGCATCGTCACGCTGGCGGCGCCGTTCAACGGCCAGCCGGCGGAGTTCGGCAAGACGGAATGGCGTTACGCGAGCCTCTCGTTCACCGACAAGGGGATCGGCTTGCTGCTCGAAACCGACCGCGCGTCGAGACGCCAGCGCACCTGGGTGCTCGACGACAGCGGCGCGCCCCGGAAACTGTGGGATCGCAAGGCAGACGACTCGTACTCGAACCCCGGCGCGCCGGTCACCCGTCGTCCGGGCGGCGTCGTCATCCAGAATGGCGATGCCGTCTACCTGTCGGGCGTCGGATCGTCGCCGCAGGGGGATCGGCCGTTTCTCGATCGGCTCAACATCAGGACACTGACGGCCGAGCGCATTTTCCGCTCGGATGACAAGAGCTACGAAACCATCGTCGCACCCCTGGACGACGCGGCCGCGACGGTGCTGACGCGCTGTGAAACACCGACCGACCCTCCCAACTACTACGTACGCGACATTGCCGCAGCGACCAGGCGGGCGATCACGGCTTTCACCGATCCGGCGCCGCAGTTGCGCGGTGTTCAGCGGCAGTTCGTGACCTACAAGCGCCACGACGGCGTCGATCTCAACGGCACGCTGTATCTGCCTCCCGGTTACAAGCCGGGCACACGTCTTCCTGTCATCATGTGGGCTTACCCGCGCGAGTTCGGCGACGCTGACTCCGCCGGACAGATCACCGGGTCGCCGAACCGCTTCACGACCTACACGGGTGCGTCGCACCTGTTCCTGCTGACGCAGGGCTACGCCATCTTCGACGATCCCAAGATGCCGATCATCGGCGCCGGCGAGACCGCGAACGACACCTACGTCGATCAGCTCTCGATGGATGCGGCGGCCGCGGTCGACAAGGTGGTCGACATGGGTGTCGGCGATCGCGATCGCATCGGGGTGGGCGGCCACAGTTACGGCGCATTCATGACCGCCAACCTGCTGGCCCACACCGATTTGTTCCGCGCGGGCGTGGCGCGCAGCGGCGCTTACAACCGCACCCTCACGCCCTTCGGGTTTCAGTCGGAGAGCCGCACCTTCTGGGAGATCCCGGATGTCTACGCGCGCATGTCGCCGTTCTTTTACGCCAACAAGATCAACGAGCCGATCCTGTTGATTCACGGCGAGATGGACGACAACTCGGGCACGTTCCCGGTGCAGTCGGAGCGGCTGTACATGGCGCTGAAGGGATTCGGCGCAACCGTGCGCTACGCGACACTGCCCTACGAAGCGCACGGCTATGCGGCGCGGGAGTCGGTACTGCACACGATCGCGGAGACCATCGACTGGCTCGACAAGTACGTGAAGAATGCGCCGCCGCGAGCGAAGACGACGGCGGCGGCGGCGGCGGCGGCGGCGAAGTAGGCGCTCCATTGGATGACGTGGCGCAACCGCACCGGGTGGCGCCGCCATCCATAAACAAATGAGAACACCCGCGTGAAGGGCGGACGTTGATGGATCACGTGACGCTCGACGAGATCAGTGCGGCGCGGGCGCGCATCCGCTTGGTGGCGCGCCTGACGCCGCTCATCGACGTCTCGGCCGTCGCCGGCCGTCCGCTCTGGCTGAAGTGCGAGAGCCTGCAGCCCGGCGGCGCGTTCAAGATTCGCGGCGCCTACAACATGGTCGCGCAGTTGTCGGACGACGAGCGGCGGCGCGGCGTCATCACCTACTCGTCCGGCAACCACGGTCAGGCGGTTGCCATCGCCGCGCAGGCGCTCGGCGCGCCCGCGGTCGTGGTGATGCCGACGACCGCGCCGCGGATCAAAGTCGACGGCGCGCGCAGCTTTGGCGCCGAAGTGGTGTTCGAGGGCACGACCTCTCTCCACCGGCGCGCCAGGGCTGAACAGATCGCGGCCGCGCGCAATCTGACGATGGTGCCGCCGTTCGATCACC
>JANPCT010000406.1:0-9595 GCA_031431095.1 Acidobacteriota bacterium
CGATACAGCGGTTCGGCGGCGCGCGCGCGCGCGGCGGCGATGCGATAAACGTCGAAGTCGGGCATCTTGTGCGACACCCGCGTCGTGAAGACCGCGACGAGTGAGACGGTCGCGAGCACGCCGAGCAGCGCTCTCGTCCGCGTGCTGCTCCCCCGACCTCCCGGCATGACGAGACAGTACATTGGGGATTGCGGATTGGCAATCACTGGAACGCTGCCGCGCGGCCAAAGTTCCATCCGCAGCTGGCAGATTCCTCATATGCCGTCGACTGGCTGGGTCGGCGAGCTGCTCCGCGCCACCACGCGCCAGCTGCTCTAAGGGCTGTGGTACAGTTCCGCGGAGGCATGTCGCGGCGATCCATACTCCCTCCTTCCTACGAACAAACTCACGGCCAGGCGCGGCGAATCGAGCTCGCCTCGGACCGCGCGATTCGCGAGCGCAACAAGCCGTCCTACCGGCTGAACCATCTGCCGATCTGGATCTTCGTGTTCTTCATTGCCCCTGGTCCGATGACCTTCAGCCTGTTCGAGCGCGGCTTCGATCTGCGCATGGCGGGCTGGATGGGCCTCGTGCTGCTGGGCACCGGGATCGCGGGCCTGCTGGGGCAACTGCCGGGCGTCGAGCCGCGACCCTACATCATCCGCTTCACCGAGGATCGCCCCAATCCGCTGTACCGCCGCATCTGCTACACCATGGCCTGGTCCGAGGCGATCACGTTTGCCGTGCTCAACATCAGCGGGCTGGTCTATGCGATCGTCACCGGTGCATGGCGGCTGCGGCAGATTTACGAAGTCGCCTACTTTCCGCTCGCTGGCGCGATCTGGATACTCGGCGCGCTTGGCCAGCTGCCTCGCGTCAAACGGTCGACCAAGGGCGAAGGACACGAGCGCCGCTATTTCTACGGCTCCGTGTGGGCGGTCTGCATCGCGCAGCCGATCCTGTGGCTGCTGTGGAAGGTCCTGCCCCGGACGCGCAGCGCGGAGGCCGTCAAGCTCGTGATCTTCCTCGGCATCCTGCTGTGGGTCGGCAACATGGCGAGGCGTGGGTTGCTGCCGCGCACGCGGCCGATCGTCCCCGGCGAGCTCGCCGTCTCGGACTGACTCGACGATGACGCCGCGCGTGGCGTTCGTCAACGGCGGCATCCTTGGACTGACGTCCTACGCCGCCTGGGTGCGGCGTGCGTTCGCCGACGACACGCACCTGCACGCCGAGCACTTCGTCCTCAGCGAAGATCTTCCCATCCGCGAGCGGATCGTCCGCCGCGTGCTGTGCCAGAAACTCTGGCCCGACTTTCCGCGCACCCAGAATCTCGATCTCGCCCGCTTCAGGCGTGAGGTCAACGCCGGCTGGCAGGCCCGCCGCCGGCTGCACGCGCGGGGCCTCGAGAATTTCGACGTCCTGCACTTCCATCGGCAGGCGACCGCGTACGCCAGTCTCGACGCCATGGCGCGCATTCCATCGATCGTGTCGATCGACTGCACGCAGGGCTGCGTGCTGCAGGACGCCACCAGCAGCATCGAGCGCTGGTCGCTTGGCTTCAACGTCCGCCGTGACGGCGAGATCCTCGCGCGCGCCGCCGCCATTGTCTCGACGTCACGCTGGACCGAGCGCGATGTCCGCCGCCTCTATCCTGACTGCCGCACGCCGGTTCACGTGATGCCCAACCCGGTACGGCTGGATCTGTTCGATCGCGGCTGGATCGACGAGCGGCGCGGGCGCGACGGTCAACGCCTGCGGTGCCTGTTCATCGGCGGCGACTTCGCGCGCAAGGGCGGCCACGATTTGTTGACGGCCTGGGAGCGCGGTGGCTTCGCGCGTCGCGCGGACTTGACAATGATCACCGCCGCGCCGCCGGCGATGCTGCCTGCCGGTGTCGACGTGAAGACCGGCGTCCGTGTGAACACGCCAGAGTGGAGGGCGGCCTGGCGCCAGGCCGACGTGTTCGTCATGCCGACGCGCAACGAAGCCTTCGGGCTGGTCTTTCAGGAAGCCGCCGCCGCCGGCGTGCCGGCGATCGGCACGCGGCTGAACGCGATCCCGGAGATCATCGATGACGGGCGGACCGGCGTGCTCGTCTCTCCGGGCAACGTGCCCGAGCTCATGACGGCGCTCGAATCCCTGCTCGACGACGCCGCTCTCAGGGAACGGCTTGGCCGCGCCGCCCGCGCTAAGATCGAGCAGGAGGCGGACCCCCATCTGCATCGCGCGCGACTGGTGGCCTTGATCAAGCAGGTTGCGAAGCATGGCTGATGCACAACTCGACAGTAAGGGCGTGGTGACGAAATGTCCGTCGTGCGGACAGCGCAACCGCATGGCCTTTTCGAGCATGGCCGGACCGACCGCCTCGTCTCGCGCGGTAGTCCGCTGCGGTAAGTGTCACGAAGCGCTCGGTCCGGTCGCGACCGCGGTCGAGGCGCCTGATGCGGCGTCCTTCGACGCGGCGGTGGCGAACGCGGCGCTGCCGATCGTGGTCGACTTCTGGGCGCCGTGGTGCGGACCCTGCCGGATGGTGGCTCCTGAGCTTGAAACCGTTGCCGCGCGCCACGCCGGGGAATATCTCGTCGTGAAAGTGAATACGGACGCGGTTCCCGAGCTTGGCGAGCGCTACCGGATCCAGTCGATCCCGACCATGGCCGTCTTCGGCGGCGGGAAGGAAGTGGGACGCACCACAGGAGCGCGCCCCGCCGCGGGCATCGAGGCATTTATCGAATCCACCCTCGCTCACGGATAATCTGGGCATGTCCAGCCGCGTTGGGGTTCAAGCGCGACCGTCCGTCGCGGCGCGATTCGGCGCTTTCGTCCTCGAGCGGTTTCCGTTTGCCGCATCGGCGGCAGCGTCGGCGCTCGAAATCCTCACGGACACGTGCGGCGACATGACCACGGTCGACGCGATCGAGCGCACCCGCGCGCGGCTGCCGGAGGGGCTTCGCCGCGCCCTTCCGTCACCGCCCGCCAATCTCCCCGAACCGACGCCCGCGACCACGGCGCAGGACCGCTGGAGCGCAGCGGTCGAAGAACTGATCCGCGCCTGCGACGGCTTCCTTCGCCGCGCCGCAATCGAAACGTCGCTCACGGCGGACGAGCGCCGCGAGATCCTCCGCGGCATGGCCCTCACCCGCGCCACCGACAACCGGTTGAAGGCGTTTTTCACAGGTGGTGAAGTCAGGTACGGCGACAGCAGTTTCCAGGGCAAGGGTTTCCGTTCGCTCGGGCAGGAAGCGATCTACGCGGCGGGCATCCGGCTGCGCCGCGGCGACAGTTACCGGACGGCCGAGGGCTGGCGCGGCGACGTCGTCGCTCCTCTCATCCGCGACCTGGGCGTCGCCCTGGCGATGAACGGTACAGCAGACGCGGTTCGCCAGGTGCTCTCCGCGCAGATGGCGAAGGCCGGCCCGCCCATGAACGGCCGCGATCTCCATGTCGGAGACATGTCGTCTGGGGTCTTCCCGGCCGCTGCGCCTCTGGCCATCGCGACCATGACGATCGCCGGAATGGCACTCGCATTCGCGCGGGAAGGCGAGAGCCGCGTTGCCGTGTCCTTCATCGGCGAAGGGGGTTCGTCGCTGGGCGAATGGCATGAAGCCATCAACCTGTGCGCGGCGCGCCGTCTCCCGGCAATTTTCTGCGTGGAGAACAACCAGACGGCGCTCTCGACGCCGGTGGCGGACCAGTCGGCGGCGCGCGTCTTCGCCGACAAAGCGACGGGCTACGGCATTCCAGGCATCACCATCGACGGGACGGATCCCGATGCGATCGCGGCAGCGTTTACCTGGGCGGCCGAGCGCGCGCGCGCCGGCGAAGGGCCCGCGCTCCTCGAACTCGTCTGCATGCGGATGTGCGGCCACGCGCATCACGACGACATGCTGTATCTCGGCCGCGACCCGCAAGCCTCCTGGACCTACCCGGCGCTGGGCGACCAGGGTTACGCCAATCGCGATCGGTACGAGTACTGGGCCGTCCGCGATCCACTGGCCACTTATGCGGCGCGCCTGCTGGCCGAGGGCATCATCGAGGCCACGGAGTTCGAGCGCATCCAGCACGACGCGGATGCGCTCGTCGAGCGCGAGGCCCGTGCCGTGATCGCGGCACCATGGCCTGACCCGGCCGGCGCCGGAGAGGGCGTGCTCGCCAACGAATCTCCGCGGCGCCGGATCGAAGTGCTCGATCCTCAGATCCGCGGCGCGTTCGCCGCCGACGCGGAGATGCCTCCGCTCCAGCCCATCGCCGCGCGCGATCCGAAGGGCAGCACGTTTCTCGACGCCGTGACGATGGGCGTCGCGGATGCGCTGCGTGCCGATCCGCGGGTGTTCGTGTTCGGCGAAGACGTCGGCGGCACCTACGGAAACGCGTTTCTCCTGCTGCGCCCGCTCCTCGAGGAATTCGGCAGCCGCATCGTCAACTCGCCTCTGGCAGAGGGGGCGGTGATCGGCGGGTGTGTCGGCGCTGCGCTCGCCGGCCAGCGGCCGATCGGCGAGATGCAGTTCAACGACTTCGTCGCCACCGGGTTCAACCAGCTGGTGAACAACGCGGCCAAGATCCGTTATCGCTGGGGCGGATCCGTCCCGATGGTGCTGCGGATGCCGTGGGGAGGACTGCGGCACGCGGGCCCGTACCACAGCCAGAACACCGAGGCCTGGTTCTACCGGACGCCCGGCCTGAAGATTGTCGTCCCGTCGACGCCGTCCGATGCCCGGGCATTGATGGCGAGCGCTGTCGCAGATCAGGATCCGGTGCTGTATTACGAGCACATCGCCCTGTACCGCGATCCGCGCATCAAGGAACGCCTCGCCGCCGAGGCGCCGGAGCCGCTGCCGCTCGGCCGCGCCGCCTTGCGCCGCCCCGGCGACGACCTGGCGATCATTTCGTACGGCGCGTATGTGCATACCGCCCTGGCGGTGGCCGAGCGGCTCGCTCAGGACGGCGTCGATGCCGCGGTGCTCGACCTGCGGTCGCTCTCGCCGCTCGACAAGACGGCGCTGCTCGCCGTCGCGCGGCATTGCAGCCGCGTGTTGATCGTGCACGAAGATACGCGGACCGGCGGCATCGGCGAAAGCCTCGCGGCCATCATCCAGGAAGAGGCCTTCGAGTGGCTCGACGCGCCGGTCCGGATCATCGGCGCCCTCGATACACCCGTGCCGTATTCACCGCCGCTCGAGGCCGTATTCCTCCCAGGCGAAGCGGAAATCGAGCGGGCGGCACGGCTGCTCGTGAGCTATTGAAGGTGCCATGGCCGATTTGATCGAGACCTGGCGCCGCTTCTCGATGCACCCGTCGATCCGTCCGTTGAACGATCGCCGCATCGTGCTCCAGTGGCGTCTCACCGGGCGGTCGATCCCCCCACCTCCCACCGTCAAACACGCCATCGTCGAGGAATACCGGCGCCGCTTCGGCGCGCGCGTCTTCGTCGAAACCGGGACTTTCGCCGGCGGGATGATCGACGCCGTCAAGGATCGATTCGATCGAGTCGTCTCGATCGAGCTCGACCCCGGATGGCATGCGCGCGCGGTCGAACGCTTCCGCGGCTGCCCGCAGGTCAGCCTGCTCAACGGCGACAGCGGCGTGAAGCTCCAGGAGGTGCTCGACTCACTCACTGAGCCGGCGCTCTTCTGGCTCGACGCTCATTATTCCGGCCCGGTGACGGCGCGCGGCGCCCTCGACAGCCCGATCGTGCAGGAGCTCGCGGCCATTCGCGCGCATCGCGTCGACGGACACGTCGTGCTGATCGACGACATGCGCGACTTCAACGGCACGGGGGGATACCCCAGAGTGGAGGAGCTGGTGGCCTGGATTCGGGACGGCGATCGCACCGCCCACGTCGAGGTGCGCGACGACATCCTGCGCTGGCACTAGCTCCGCGTGCCGCGCGCGCGGCGCCACGCATGCCTGGTGCGGGCCTTCAGCTGACGGCCGGCCTGGACGACGGTCGCGGCGGCCGACAGCCGCGCGTCCGCCAGCGTGCGGAGGAGCAGCGCACGCCGATCGACGTGCGTGCCGGCGCGGCGCGCGGCATCGAGCGCCGTCGCGTACTGCACCCACCGGGAGAAATAGGGTGCATCGAGCGCCGCAAGGTAGCCGTTGTGCTCGGCGCAGGGCCCAGCGTTCCATGCCGTGGGATGTGCCTCATGGTAGATCCCGGAGTTCTCGTTGACGACATCGCCGTCCGCGTGCGCGCACAAGATGGAGGCGTAGACGTTGTCCCAGCAACCTTCGCCGGCGAGATAGGGACGGAAGCGTCCGGCGTCCCGTGCCCACCAGGCCGCATCGATGGCGAACATGTCGAGCCCGAAGATTTGCACGCCAAGTTCGCGCCGGGTAACCGGATCGAGGTCGATCCGCGAGAAAGCGTAACCTGCACGATTGCCGGCCAGCACCTGCGCGACAGCGCCTGGCGTGACCTCGATGTCGGCATTGATATACGCGAAATAACGGCAACCGTGCGTGCGTGCGGCTTGCG
This sequence comes from Acidobacteriota bacterium, assembly GCA_031431095.1. Classification (GTDB taxonomy): domain Bacteria; phylum Acidobacteriota; class Vicinamibacteria; order Vicinamibacterales; family 2-12-FULL-66-21; genus JAICSD01. The sequence continues at coordinate 6,455 of JANPCT010000406.1, forward strand.
CAAGCGCGCCGAACATTTCCGAGACGACCGGCTTTCGCGCACCTGCCGAGCGGGTGATCGTACCTGAGTGCTGGCGCAGCACGCGCAGCGTGCGGAACCCGGCGGGCTCGAACGTCTCGTCGACGAACTGCAGGTTGATCGGGATCACGCCGTCGAGCTCGAGCAGGGAGGCGCGCGCACGGGACTGCCGTTTCTCGGACTCCGCGTCGCCACGGTAGAACTGCGTCCCCATCGCGATCATCAGCCGTATTCTTTCATAGTGCCCGAACTTACCGGCGCCGAGCTCCACCGAGCGGCGCTGCGGTCCACCGGCGGCCTACGCCGCGATGAAGCCGAACCACGGCGTCGCGCGCGCTCGAGGAGATGGAGCGCCCGCGACCCATCTGACGGACGCCGCCGCGTTGGGATACTCTAGCGGCTCTCGATGAAATCCTGGTTGATGCAGTCGGCGGATGTCTGGCGTCTGCTGAAGCAGCTGCGTCCCTACCTGGGCGCGGGCCGCAGCCTGCTCGTTGCAACCCTGGCGAGCTCGCTGATCATGGTCGTGTTCGAAGGGGTCGGCGTCGGCCTCCTCGTCCCATTGCTGTCGCTGCTGCTGGGCGGCACCAACGCCGTGCCGATGCGCCCGATCCAATGGCTGCAGACAGCGTTTCCGCAGCACTCGCCTGCCTTCTACGTCGGGCTGTGCTGTGCGGCGATCATCCTTGCCATCTCGGCAAAGAACGTCGCCGCCTACATCGCGGCGCTGTTCTCCGCGCGGTTGAAACGCCGCATCGCGACGAGCCTGCGTGAAGCGCTCTTCAGCGCCTTGCAGAGAGCCAACCTCGACGTCTTCGACCAACGCCCCGGAGGGGAATTCGCGAACATCTTCCTGGTCGAGACGTATCGCACGACCGTCGCCATCGACGCGGCGATCGGCTTCGCCCAGCGCGCCGGGATCGCGCTGTTCTATATCGCGGCGCTGTTCTACATCTCATGGCCGCTCACCTGGCTGGTCGTGCTGCTGGGTGTGTTGATCGGCGGCGCGCTCGGGTTCATCTACCGGCGGCTCGGTCGTGCCGGAACCAGGCTGACGGATCTGAACCACCGCCTGGCAGCGGTCCTCGAGCAATCGTTCGCGGGTGTCCGTGTCGTGCGCGCCACCAACGCGCAGTCGGCCGAGATCCGCCGCTTCCAGGAAGTGAATTCCGCGCAGGCCGCGAGCGATGAAGAAACCACGCGGGCACACTCGCTGCTCTTCCCCCTCGTCGAAACACTCGGTGTGATGGGAGCAATGGTCATCGTTGCCTGCGCCTATATTTTCTTCGTGCGCCCTGGACACATGCTCAGCAGCTATCTGCTCGGGTATGGGTTCGTGCTGCTGCGCCTCCTCCCGCTCCTGAATACGCTGTACAGCATGCAGGGCAACCTGTTCTACGTGGCGGGGGGTATCCGCGAGGTGGAGCGGTTCCTGAACACGCCGGTCTACCCGGAGCGGCCGTTCGGGTCGATCGAGTTCCCGGGGCTGAAGACGGTACTGCGAATGGAGCGTCTCGGCTACCGCTACGCCACCGGAACCGTGGCCCTGACCGACATCGACTTCGAGGTGCGCGCCGGCCAAACAGTCGCGATCGTCGGTTCGTCGGGGTCGGGCAAGTCGACGCTGGCGTCGCTGCTGCTACGGCTGCGCGCGCCCACGGAAGGACGCATTACGGTGGACGACGTCGACTTCTGGGAGTTCTCGGCGGAAAGCTGGCACCGCTCGATCGCGCTGGTCGAGCAGGACGCGTTTCTTTTCCACGGCACGCTGGGCGAGAACGTGATCTATGGCTGGCAGCACGTTTCGGAAGAAGCGCTGGAGCGTGCCATCGCGTCCGCCAACCTCCTCGACATGGTGCGGTCGCTACCGGCGGGACTCGACACGCTCGTTGGCGAGCGCGGTGCCATGGTCTCGGGCGGCCAGCGGCAGCGCATCGCGATTGCGCGCGCGATCGTCCGCGATCCCAGGATCCTCGTGCTCGACGAAGCGACCTCTCACCTCGATTCGGTCTCGGAGCAGCTCGTCCAGCAGGCGCTCACGAATGCCGCACGCGGCCGGACCACGATTGTCATCGCCCACCGGCTGTCGACGATTCGTGATGCCGACTGGATCGTCGTGCTGGAACATGGCCGGATCGTCGAGCAAGGCACGTGGGCGTCCCTGCAGGCGGCGAAAGGCACCTTCGATCGCCTTGTCCACGGGCTGACGGCGTAAGCGCCGCTCACCGCGACACCTACAGCGAAGGAGGGGGCCCGGCGATGGGCCGGGACCTCCGGTCCGGTGACGCAGACGACCGTGGACGTCACCGGTCTGAAGGCTCCTCTGTTCCGTGCCGCTGCTGGTCACGTTCGAAGTGAAGGCGCGGCAGCGCGGTTGCTTCCGGCGCCGCTGCCGGTTCTGTCCCGCGGTACGCGATCTTCCCGGCAATCGCACGGGGCCGATGCGGCGTCGGGACGGCGCCCGCCGCGCACCCGAAGCGGCAGATTTCGTGGTCCGGCTGCGCCGTGGACGTGACGTATTCCGCGACGGCTTCGCCGTCCGGTAGTGACGGGCGATTGGGAGGTCTGGTGTGTGGTACTCGTGGATCAGAAAGGCAACGCTGTCGACGTTCGACAGGCTCGGCTACCAGATCCGGCGCAAGCACGCGCCCGGCTGGGGAGAGGACGCCTACCTCGATCAGCAGCGGCTGCTCGAGGGGACGCCGACCCAGGTCGTGCTCGACGTCGGCGCCAACGCGGGCGACACCGTGGCGCAGTACCGTTCGCTGTTTCCCGGTGCGCTGATCCACGCGTTCGAACCATTCCCGGACGCACATCGCCGGCTCGCCGGGCGCTTCGTGGCGGACGCCCGCGTCCGGGCGCATCTCTGCGCCGTGACCGATGCCGCGGGCGCCGCGGCCCTGCACGTGCACGACGCCGACGTGACCAACTCGCTGCTGCCGACACAGCCCGGCGCGGCAGCGTGGGCGGGCAGTCCGGATCGACTCAAACCGACGACGATCGAGGTGCGCACGGTGACGCTCGATGGTTTCTGCGAGGCGGAAGGGCTGACGCAGGTCGACGTCCTGAAGATGGATATTCAGGGAGGCGAAGCGATGGCGCTGCGCGGCGCGCGCGGCCTGC
>JANPCT010000407.1:0-1965 GCA_031431095.1 Acidobacteriota bacterium
CGGCGAAGACGAGCTACCAGCAGTTCGTGAATCTGCGCGCGGAGAGCGATCCCGCGGATCCGCTGGCGGCCGATGCGATTCAGCGGATGAAAAAATTCTAAAGGGGTTCGATCGCTCGATACGCCGATCGGCCCGTCGGGACGGGCCGATCGGCTTCTTCGTTCTCGACCCTACTGAATGGGCGGCGGCGGCAGCGGGCGCGTGTCGAAGATGATCGCACTCACGCCGTTTCTGCGGAAGCTGTCCAGAGGCGGCGTCGTCCCGTTCGTTTCCTTGAACGGACTGGGTGTGACGCAGGCCGCAGAGAAGTTACACGCGCCGACGTGGTAGAAAACAAACCCTCCGGTGTTGGGACTCACCTGAGTCGTCGCGAAGGTCACGACCGAGCCCGAGGTGACGGCAGCCGGCACGAAGTCGAAGTCCACCGGCGCCGCCGCAGCCCCGGCGGCGAGGCTGACTACCTTTGACGTCGTTCCAATGACCGGTCCCCCATAATCGCCGACGCGCGCCGTCATCGATACCGTGTAGCTGTCGGTCGTACTTGTCGACAGCCACAGCCTGACTGTCGAAATCAGGCGGCCAGGATAGCTCGGGTGATAGAACCCGCGGCTTATCTGGTCGCCCGTTCCGCCCAATCCCGGAGCCGGCGGTGAATCCACCAGCGCGGTCGGGTCGACCGGGTACTCCACGAGGTACCCCTGGTTGTCGACCGTTCCGTCGACGTTGTCGTTCCAGTGCGTGGAGGCGAACATCTCCACGAAGTCCTCGCCGGGGGTCTGGGCGTTGGGTTCTCCAGGAGGCGGGACAGGAGACCACGGGAAGGTGCCACGAGGATTCGTTGTCGAACCGAACGTAAACGGTTCGCCAGTGACCCACTGATACGTCCCTTCGGTCGCTGCGTCGGTCAGACCCAGCCAACCCCGCATATCGCCGGACCCTTTCAGGCTGTTCACCACAGCGTTCTCATCGAAGCTGTGGATGGTCGCGAGGTGTCCCGCAACCCCTCGGAACGAACGTGCCCGTGCCGCCGCGTTCGCGTTGGTCCAGGTCCCGGGCGTCGTCACGTACTCGTAGACGTGCCCATTGCCTCCTGCGAACACCGGCCAATCGACGAACCCGGGCGCCAGCGCCCTCCGGCAACCGGAGAACTCCGACGTCCCTTCGACTGTCGTTGCCGTCGCGGTGACCAGCAAACCAGCAGGCAGCGCCGGTCCGATGCTCGCCGCGAACACCAGATTGCCGCTCGCGTCGGTCGCCAGGTTCTGCACCGAGCCGAACCAGGTCTGGCCCTCGCCGAATCCCGACGCGTCGCAGACGGTGCTGTAGTAGAGGTCGATCACCACACCCGTATTCGCGGTGGTCCGAAGAAGCCCGTTCACGGTCGTCACCCCCCCCGAATTGACGGCGGACGTCAGCTCAGGGAAGTTCTGCAGACCATTCGGTCCGGCGTCCTGATCGAACGGCCCCACGGTCGGCCCGTCGCTGCCGTCGTTGCGGGTCACGCCACCCGGGGCGAGGTCGATGCCGAGCCCGCCATTCGAATGGATACTGTTGTGGCGGATCTGGTTGCCGCTCGCCGGCGCATTGAACACGATCACGCCTGGGGCGAAGTTGCCCAGGCCGTTGAACGCGATGATGTTGCCCTCGGCTCCGGTCGGACCGCCAACCTGCGTGTTGGGTGCGCCATCGATGCTGACGCCGAAACCGGCGTTGCCCAGCGCCACGGCACCGGAGGCATCGGTACCGATGAAGTTCCCCTGCACGATATTCCCGGCCGCGTCACTCGTCTGGCTGCCGATATTGCCGCCGCCGCACACCGGCGACGTGCTGCCGCAGATGGCGACGCCGGCGAAGCCGAGGTTGCCGGCGATGACGTTGCCGATCACGGAATTCGCCGGGGCCTTGCGGATGTAGACGCCGCTGGCGCCGCTGTTCAGGACGCCGGTACCCGCGGCATTCGTGCCG
>JANPCT010000408.1:0-3679 GCA_031431095.1 Acidobacteriota bacterium
GCTCGACGCGAAGCTCGGCGGCTCGCGCGTCGTATGCGGCTTCGAGACCCTGCAGCGATGCCTCGTCAAGGGGAGACGCGAATCCGAGACCGGCGAGTTTGTTGATCGGTTGCCCGGGGCCGGCGAACACTGCGGTCGTGCCGCCGATTTCCCGGATCAAGACGTTGGCCCCGCCGGCCTGCAGCTCGGCTGCGAAGGCGAGCACGGTCTGACACTCCGCTCGCTCGATTCGTGCCGCCATCGTTTTGGACGCGGTGAGCATCGGTTCATGATGTCATGGAGTCATGTCTTCAGCTCTCTTCTCGCCTCTTCTTCAGCGGGGCCTCACGCTGCGCAACCGTATCGCGGTGTCGCCCATGTGCGAGTACTCGAGTCGCGACGGCTTCGCGAACGAGTGGCACCTCGTGCACTTGGGCAGCCGCGCCGTCGGCGGCGCCTCCGTTGTACTGACCGAAGCCGCGGCAGTGACGGCAGACGGCCGCATCAGTCCTGACGACCTCGGGATCTACTCCGACGCCCACGTCGATGTCCTGACGCGCATCTTTCGCTTCGTCGGCGAGCAGGGGGCCATCCCCGGCATGCAGCTCGCGCACGCCGGACGCAAGGCGAGTACGGCCGCGCCGTGGAAGGGTGGCGGTCCGTTGTCGCCGGCCGATGGCGGATGGGCGCCGATCTGGGCGCCGAGTGCGCAGGCCTTCGACGACGGGTGGCAGGTGCCGCGCGCCATGAGCCGCGACGATATCGCCGGCGTGGTCCGCGCGTTCGCGGCGGCGGCCGGCCGCCTCGCCGCAGCCGGTGGACAGATTGCGGAGATCCACGCGGCGCACGGCTACCTCCTCCATGAGTTCCTGTCGCCGCTGAGCAATCAGCGTCACGACGACTATGGCGGCTCGTTCGAGAACCGCGTGCGCCTGGTTCACGAAGTGGTCGAAGCGGTGCGCAAAGTCTGGCCGGAGCGACTCCCCTTGTGGGTACGAATCTCCGCGACCGACTGGACCGAGGGGGGATGGACCATCGAGGAATCCGTCGCACTCGCGGCGCAGCTGGGTCCCAGAGGCGTCGATCTGATCGATTGTTCGACGGGGGGCAACGTCCCCCGTGCCACGATTCCCCTTGGACCCGGATATCAGGTGCCGTTCGCCGCGCGCATCCGGCGCGAAACCGGCATCGCGACGGGCGCCGTTGGACTGATTACCGACTCGCGCCAGGCCGACGGGATCATCCGGAATGACGAAGCGGACGTCGTGCTGCTCGCGCGCGAGCTGCTGCGCGATCCCTACTGGCCGCTCCACGCCGCCAGGGCTCTGGACGTGCCGGTCACGCCGCCGGTGCAGTATCGAAGGGCCTACTGATTCAGAGCAAGGGGCTTGGGGCTGGGAGTTGGCGCTGCGCTCCCGCAGAACCAGGGCCAGGGGGCAGGGGCTGGGTGCTGGAGGTGGTGCAGGCAGTTGCCTCTCTGCGGTTCCCGGTCCTCGGCGTATACTGCGTCTACCAGCCGCGTGGCGCGGTTGGCATTCGATGACCCGGCATGGCGGCCGTGGGGAGTCCAGCGATGATCCATCTGATCGAATCTCCTTCCGCACAACTCAGGCTCGAGCAGGCGCGTGCGTTCGTCACGGCGCACGCGGCGCGCGGCGACGTGTGGCTGGTCGGCGCCTCGCGCGGCGCGGCCGACGATCTTGCGCGTTCCATCGCGATGGCGTCAGGGGCGACGGTCGGTCTGCACCGGTTCAGTCTCGCCCAGCTCGCGGCACGGCTGGCAGCGCCGGTGCTCGCGGCGCAGGGCCTCGCGCCAGTCACCTACCTCGGAACTGAAGCCGTTGCCGCGCGCGCCACGTTCGAGGCACAGCGTGAGGACGCGCTGCGCTACTTCGCCCCAGTCGCAAGAACCCCAGGCTTCCCCCGCGCGCTTGCCCGCACGCTGCAGGAGCTTCGCCTTGCCGGCGTGCGCGCCGATCGTCTCGACACCTTGCCACTCGCCGGCGCCGACCTCGCGACGTTGCTGGCGCGCTTCGATCAGCAGTTCGAGAGCGCCAGCGCGACCGACCGGGCGACGCTGTTCGACGCGGCGACCCGCGCCATCGGCAGCACACCCGTACCGGGCTTGCCGCGCCCCGCCGGTTTGCTCCTGCTCGACGTGCCGATCGATTCCAACGGCGAGTTCGCATTCGTCAAGGCGCTGCTTGCGCTCGGCGCGGGACGGCCCGCATCCGCTGAGGATGAAACAGGATGGCCGGCGGGGCATCGCGTCCCCGCTATCCTCGTCACCGTTCCCTTCGGCGACATCGCCACCATGGATCGCCTCAAGTCACTCGGCCTCGCGCGCAAGCTCCTCGAACAGGAGGGCGACAGCGATCTCGTCGCGCTTCGCCGTTACCTGTTCGCGAAATCGCAGCCGCCGATCAGGGCCCCCGCCGGCGACGTGCGGTTCTTTTCCGCGCCCGGCGAAGGGCGTGAGTGCGTCGAGATCGCGCGCCGCATCGTCCAGGAAGCTCGACGTGGCGTGCCGCTCGACGAGATGGCCGTGTTCGTCCGCGCCCCCGAGCGCTACGTGGGTCTGCTCGACCACGCACTCCGCCGCGCGGTGCCGGACGAGCGCGGCCACGCGCGCGCCTACTTCGAGCGCGGCACCAGGCGCCCGCATCCAGCGGGCCGCGCCTTTCTCGCGATTCTCGCCTGCGCCTGCGAGCACCTCTCGGCCCGGCGTTTTGCCGAGTACTTGTCGCTCGCGCAAGTGCCGCGCTTGGAGGAGGCACAGCGCGAGCCGGCATTCGTCTCGCCCCTCGATGACGACCTGACGCTGCCCGGTTCACGCCTCGAGGACCCGGCAACGCCGGCCGATCAGGAGTCTTCCGAGGATCCGCAGTCCGGCGGGCGCGACGCTGACGTCGTGGCTTCTGAGGACGACGCCATCGTCGAGGGCACGCTGCGCGCGCCGTGGAAGTGGGAAACCCTGATCGTCGAGTCCGCCGTCATCGGCGGGGACTCCAAACGGTGGCACCGGCGCCTCACCGGGCTGGCCAATGAAATGCGGCTGCAGCGGAATGCCGAGCGCAAGGAAGATCCCGATTCGCCGAACGCGGCGCGGCTCGATCGCGATTTGCGCAACCTTGGCCACCTGCGCGTATTCGCGCTGCCGATCGTGGATCGTCTCGCCGCCTGGCCGGCGTCGGGCACGTGGGGTGAGTGGCTCGATCGATTCGTCGAGATCGCGCCGATGGTGTTGCGCCGGCCCGAAGGAGTGCTGCGCGTACTGCAACAACTCAGGCCGATGGCGGAGATTGGCCCGGTCTCGCTCGACGAGGCGCGCGACGTCATCGCGGGTCGGCTGCAGATGCTTGAAATTGAACCGCCAAAAAGCCGTTACGGCCGGATCTTCGTCGGCGGGCCGCAGCAGGCCCGCGGCCGCACGTTCCGCGTCGTGTTCGTCGCCGGCCTGGCGGAGCGGATGTTTCCGCAGCGGCCCCATGAAGATCCCATGCTCCTCGATCGCGAGATGCGTGAACCGCTGCGAGCCGGGCTGCCGATCCAGGAAGACCGCGCGCGTGGCGAGCGGCTGTTGTTGCGTCTCGCAGTCGGTGCTCCCACGGATCGTTTGTGGCTGTCGTATCCCCGCATCGAGATCGCGGAGTCACGCCCACGCGTGCCGAGCTTCTACGCGCTCGACATCATGCGCGCG
>JANPCT010000409.1:0-10389 GCA_031431095.1 Acidobacteriota bacterium
CTGACTAACCGCGAGGGCGGCCGTCCCGATGACTGCTCCACGGCTGACTTTAGTCATCTGCTGAGGCTGCTGCGGTTACGTTGATCGCCCGTGCCGGAGTCACTTTCGCACCGCATGACGCTACAATTGGCAAACACAACAAACGTCGACCCACGCCCGTCCGGCCGTGATCACCACAAAACCCCAAAAGTCAATCACTGTCTGGAAACAAAACAGTAATCCTTTTGACGGGTAACTAAGACACGTTCTATTAAGCCTTTTGTTATGTAATGGTTACTCGAATTTTCTAGGTGTCGCTTCGAGACACAGTGCAATAATTGCCTTATCCAAGGCTGAGATCTGTGGTATAAAAACTCTCATCCACACGCGAAGAGCTTGGCCCGTAGCCGGGGTGTCGACGTGGTCGGAACATTCGGGGTAAATAGCGATGATTCTTGGCTCATGCGAAGCCATCAAACGTTTGCGGCTCGATATCTCAGCCGCCGCTCGGGCAGACGCGAAAGTCCTGATCACCGGGGAGAGCGGTGCCGGTAAGGAGCTGGTCGCGCGCGCGATTCACGACGGGAGTGCGCGGGCCAGCGGCCCGTTCATGACCATCAACTGCGCGGGAATTCCGGAAAGCCTGCTCGAATCAGAACTGTTCGGACACGTCCGCGGCAGCTTCACGGGCGCGATCCAGGACCGCCCCGGCCTGCTCGAGTCGGCGCGCCGCGGCACTGTGTTTCTCGACGAAGTCGGCGAGATGAGCCTGCGCATGCAGGGACTGCTGCTCCGCTTCCTCGAGAACGGCGAGATCCAGCGTGTCGGCGCCGACGTCGCGGTTCAGCGCGTCGATGTCCGCGTCGTCGCTGCCACCAACCGTCCCCTCACCAAGGACGTGGAAGAGAAGCGGTTCCGCTCGGACTTGTTCTATCGCCTCAACGTGATCCATCTCGTAGTGCCGTCGCTGCGTGAACGCCGCGAGGATGTGGCGCTGCTGCTCAAGCACTTCGTCGACGCCTACGCCCGCCGCTACAGCACGACCCCGCCGGAATTCAACGACGCCGCCCTGGCGCTGCTCGAGGCATACCACTGGCCCGGCAACGTCCGCGAGTTGAAGAACGCCGCCGAACGCCTGGTCGTCCGCCGGCACGTGCTCGTGACCCCGGCGGAACTGCCGCAGGAGATCGTCACCGCCGCCGGTCCCCTGGCCTCGGCGAATTCGCTCGGCGACGGCACGCGTACGACGATGCGCGACACGCTGCTCGCGCGGCTGCTCGAAGGGCGCGAATGTTTCTGGTCGGTCGTCTACGATCCGTTCATGTCGCGGGATCTGACCCGCGACGACATCCGGGCGCTCGTGCGTGCCGGCCTCGAGCGGACCAGTGGCAGCTACACCGCGCTGCTGCACCTGTTCAACATGGAGACCGAAGACCACAAGCGGTTCCTGAACTTTCTCACGAAGCACCAGTGCCACATGCCATTCCAGAACTTCCGGATGGCGGCATTTAAGCGGCCTCCGTCGGAAGAACGCCGCTCGGCCTGATACCTCGCTGAGCGGGCGCCGGCGTCACCGGCGTCCGCTCAGGAACCCCTCCACCCATCTCAACGTTCAGCGTCCGCATCCCTCAGGCCGGCCGCGGCACGCAAACTGCCGCCGCCGAGCGATGATCTCGAGCGCCCGCTTCGGGCCTCAGCGGCGGCTGGACGCCGTTCCGCTTCCGCGAAGCCGATCAGCCCGTGCCTCTCGATCCGCCGGTAGAGAGTGCGCCGGCTGACGTCGTGATGATGACGCCGCACTCCGGTTGGACGTCGCGGATCGCGCGCTGGGCCGGCAGTCCGCCGAGATCCGGCATCTGCTGACTCACAGTGGGGCGTCGGCGCGCCGTGGCAAGGAGCGCGAGCGCGGCGGCGGCGCTCGTGTGCGAGACGGTCCGGACCGCGTCCCCTGGACGCCTCGCTCGACGACCGCCGCCATGCCGGGGGGCCGTCGATCATGAGCAGGAGCGGGTGACGCCCGGTCACGGGCGATCGTCCGTGGGCTCGGTGAGTACGCGAAGCGCCGCCGTCGCGGCCTTGTGAATTTCCTGGTAATCGCCACGGTGCCGATGGCGAGGGGGTGTCTCCTCCATCAGTAGCTCGGCGTAACCGAGAATAATGGCGAGCTGATTCCTGAGGGCATGTTCGAGGTCTGGGTTCACGCGCGTGACAATCCTATCGACCGCCCCACGGGTGCCGGTATCGGTCTTTGTCCGACAGAAGCACTCCGCTTGTCAGTGTTCGTCTTACAGCCAGAAAAAGTAGTGTCGCATTCATTGCGCGGACTGACAGAATGAGCGCCTTGCCCAGTCGTACTCCGCCTGACGAACGTCGCTCCCGCGCGCGCGAAGACGTGCCGATTTACAGCCATCTCGCGAGCGTGTCGGGCGAAATGGTCTATCGGTGGCGCGTCCATCCCGAGCCGTTCATGGAGTACATCAGCCCCGCCGTCGACCGCATCGTCGGACGGCGGCCCGAGGAGTTCTACGCGGATCCATCGCTCGCGCTGCGGCTCACCCTCGAAGAGGATCAGCCGAGGATTCGTTCGTTCATAGAGGATCCGTCGGAGCAGGCCGAGCCGGTGTGCGTGCGCGTGCGCCACATGAACGGCGCGATTGTGTGGATTGAGCTCGTGCGCATGCCGATCCGGGACGACACCGGCCGCATCGTGGCGGTCGAAGGGGTGATGCGCGACGTGTCGCGGCAGAAGGCCGTCGAAGCGCAGCGTGACGCGCAAGTGGCGCTGCTCGACGCGCTGATTGCGAACATTCAGGACGGCGTGATGGCGGAAAACTCCGACGGCATGGTGACCGTCGCGAACGCCGCGTTCTGCAGGATGTTCGGTCTCGGTAATCCGTCGGAGATCATCGGCCTCGACGCGGAAGCCGTGCGCGAGACACTCTGGGCCGCGTTCGTTCCTGACGCCGATGCCTACCGCTCCCTGACGCGCGAATTGCGCGAACGCGGTGAGCCGCAGCTTGGCTTCGAGATCGTGTTGACCGACGGGCGTGTGCTCGATCGCGACTACGTGCCTGTCCCGGGCCCGGAACGTTCGACGGTGCACATGTGGCATTACCGCGACGTCACGCAGCGGCGCAATCTCGAGTTCCGCCTGCGCGAGTCGAGCCGCAGCTTGCGTGAGTTGTCCGCCCGCGCGGAGCAGACGCGAGAGGACGAGCGGCGCCTGCTCGCGCGGGTGCTGCACGACGAGCTCGGCCAGCTGTTCACGAGCATCCGGCTCGAGCTGCGCGCGGCGGTCGACCACTTCCGCGAGTCGGCGCGCCGATCCGATCGGCCACTGGTCGATCGCCTGCAGGCAGCCGTCGGCTTGACGGACCTCGGCGTCGCCTCCCTGCGCTCAATGACGACGGCGCTGCGGCCGCCGATCCTCGATCACCTCGGGCTCGTGCCGGCCATCCGATGGGAGGCGTCCGTTTTCAGCAAGCGCACCGGCATGCGCTGTTACGTGCGGTCGCGGCCGGCCTCGTTCGAGCTTGACGACGCTCGCGTCACCGCGCTGTACCGGATCCTGCTCGCGGCAATGGACAACATCGCCAAGCACGCCGACGCCGGCACCGTCTGGATCCATCTCGCGCGGCAGCGAGGCCTGACGCTGATGGACGTGCGCGACAACGGCCGTGGGATCACGGCGGAGCAGCTGCAGAATCCGCTCGCGATGGGGCTGCTGGCGATGCGCGAACGCGCGCTGGCGTTAGGCGGGGAGGTGCGCGTCACCAGCGCGCACCGGCAGGGGACGCGTGTCCGCGTCGTGATTCCCGACGACCAGCCCGCCCAGGAGGCGTCCCCGTCCGCGCGGAAGGTCCGCCAGCGTGCCTAGCATCCTGCTGGTCGACGATCACCCGGTGGTGCGCCAGGGCATTGCCCGCGTGCTGGCGGACGCCATTCCTGATCTCGTGATCAGCGAAGCGGAGGACGCTGAAGGAGCGGTTGCCCGTCTGCGTGCAGCGGCCTGCCACCTGGTCCTGCTCGACCTGACCCTGCGCGGCGACAGCGGCCTGGCATTGCTGCGCAAGCTCCGCCGCGAGTTTCCCCCGATTCCTGTGCTGGTCGTGAGTATGCACTCGGTTGACCAGTTCGCCGCGCGGGCGCAGCAGGCCGGCGCCGCCGGCTACGTCACCAAGGACAGCGATCCCGAGGAACTCGTGCGCGCCGTCCGTACCGCGCTCGCCGGCCGCAGGCATGCGGCCCAGGCTACGGCCGACGCCGCGGCGGGCAGCGACGTCCGCCCCCACGAGGCACTCTCGGATCGTGAATACCAGGTGCTGCGCATGATCGGCGCCGGGAGGACCGTTTCTGAGATAGGCGCGGAGCTGGGCCTCAGCGTGAAGACCGTGAGCACCTATCGGTCGCGCATTCTGGAGAAGCTGCAACTCACCACCAGCGCGGAGTTGATTCACTACGCGATCGTCAACCGCCTGGTGCAGTAGCCCCGGGAGTCAGCGCCAGCTGCACACCCGAGCGCCCGTTGACCAGCCTGCGGCGTGCCCGACGACTGGTCTGTGCCGTCGGCGCTGCAGACGTCGCGCTCAGGCGTGCAGCGGCCGTAGTTGCAGGTGACAGAATCTCCTACTTGCCGGCCGCCATCGACCCGAGGAACTCGGCGTTGTTCTTGGTCTTGCCCATTTTCGAGAGCAGCAGTTCCATGCCTTCGACCGGCGACAGTGGCGTGAGCACTTTGCGCAGCACCCACACGCGGTTGAGATCTTCCTTGGCGATGAGCAATTCTTCCTTCCGGGTCCCGCTCTTCTGGATGTCGATCGCCGGGAAGACGCGGCGATCGGCGAGCTTGCGATCGAGGTGGATCTCGAGGTTGCCGGTGCCCTTGAACTCTTCGAAGATGACTTCGTCCATGCGCGAACCGGTGTCGATCAGCGCCGTCGCGACGATCGTCAGCGAGCCGCCCTGCTCGATGTTGCGCGCGGCGCCGAAGAAGCGCTTCGGCCGCTGCAGCGCGTTGCTGTCGACGCCGCCTGACAGCACCTTGCCGGACGCGGGGACGATCGTGTTGTAGGCGCGCGCGAGGCGGGTGATCGAGTCGAGCAGGATGACGACGTCCTTGCCGTGCTCGACCAGCCGCTTGGCCTTTTCGATCACCATCTCGGCGACCTGCACGTGCCGCTGCGCCGGTTCGTCGAAGGTGGAGGAGATGACCTCACCCTTCACGGAGCGCTGCATGTCGGTGACTTCTTCCGGGCGCTCGTCGATCAGCAGGACGATGAGGTAGACCTCCGGGTGGTTGGCCGTAATGCTGTTCGCGATGTTCTGCAGCAGCATCGTCTTGCCGGTGCGCGGCGGCGCGACGATCAGGCCACGCTGTCCCTTGCCGATCGGGACCATCAGGTCCATCACGCGCGCCGAGAGGTTATCGCCGGCGACCTCGAGCTTGATGCGCTCCTGCGGGTACAGCGGGGTCAGGTTCTCGAAGAACACGCGATCGCGGATGCGATCGGGTGGTTCGAAGTTCACCGCTTCGACCTTGATGAGCGCGAAGTAGCGCTCGCCCTCCTTCGGCTGGCGGATCTGGCCGCTGACGGTGTCGCCGGTCTGCAGGTCGAACTTGCGAATCTGTGAAGGGGAGACGTAGATGTCGTCGGGACCCGGCAGGTAGTTGTAGTTGGGAGCGCGAAGGAAGCCGAAGCCGTCTGGCAGGGTTTCGAGCACCCCTTCGGAGAAGAGGTTGCCGCTCTTCTCGGCGCGACAGCGGAGGATCTGGAAGATCAACTCCTGCTTGCGCATCCCGGTGGCGCCCGGCACGTCGAGCGATTTCGCCACCTTGGTCAGCTCCCCGATGCTCATCTCCTTCATCGTCGCCAGGTCGACCTTGGTGTCCTGGGGGGATGCCGCCGGGGCCGTTGTCGCCGCCGTCGCCGGGGCCGCTGCTATCGCCTGCTCAGTCTTGCTATCAGTGTCCACAGATCGTCCAGTCCTTCGCCGCTTGCTGCCGAGATCGGCAGTGCGGCCATTCCGAGTTGCCGTTCCAGTTCCCGCAGATTCTTCACGCGCTCGCTGCGTGACAGCTTGTCGACCTTTGTCGCGATGGAGGCGCGCTCGACATCCAGCGACTGCAGCCACCGCGCCGCGTCGAGATCAGCGTCGAGCCCGGGATGCCGCGAGTCAACCAGGTGCAGCACGCCGGCGATCGCGTGATCGCTGTCGAAATAGGCCGCGGCAATCTGCGCCAGCTCTGCCACCGAGGCGGCGCCGCCGCGGGCATAGCCAAACCCCGGCAGGTCTGCAAGGTAGAGGCTCCACTTGCCAGGACCGCCGGGGCCCCCTTCGACCTGCAGTCGATAGAGGTTCGCGAGCCGCGTCTTGCCGGGGGCCGCACTCGTACGCGCCACCTCTCGCTTCGCGAGCGCATTCAGAAGCGTCGACTTGCCGACATTGGAGCGCCCCACGAGGGCGATATGCGGAACCCCGTCCTTCGGGATTCCCTCAGCATTCACCGCGCTCGTGATGAAACGGGCTTCTAAGACTTTCATCAGGCTTTGGACGCAGGGCTTTCGGCTCTTGGAAGAGCACCGTCCGAAACTCTGAAGCCCAATGCCTGAAGCCTAAAGCGCCTAAAGCCGATTCAGTGCGACACCAACGGCTGATCGCCGACGATCGGCTGGGTGCCGGGCGCGGCGATCGGCGTCAACGGCTCCACCAGGGCGATCTTGAGCACTTCGTCCATCGACTCGACCATGTAGACGTTCAGCGTGTCGAGCACGTTCTTCGGGATGTCGGCGAGATCCTTCTCGTTCTCACGGGGGACGATGATGGTCGTGAGCCCGGAGCGGTGCGCCGCCAGGATCTTCTCCTTCAGCCCGCCGATCGGGAGCACCTTGCCGCGCAGCGTGATCTCACCCGTCATCGCCACGTCTTTACGGATGGGGGAGCGGCAGAGCGCCGAAACCAGCGCCGTCGCAAGCGTGATCCCCGCTGACGGGCCGTCCTTCGGAATGGCGCCTTCGGGGATGTGGATGTGCACGTCGGTCGTACGATTGAAGTTCTTCGGAATCTGGTATTCGGCGGCCTTGGAGCGGACGTAGCTCATGGCGGCCTGCGCCGATTCCTGCATGACGTCGCCGAGCTTGCCGGTAAGCGTCAACTTTCCCTTGCCCGGCATCAGCGTCGCCTCGATGGTCAGGATCTCGCCGCCGACTTCGGTCCAGGCGAGTCCGGTCGCCACACCGATTTCGTTCTTCTCCTCAGCGAGCGAGGGACGGAACCTCGGCACGCCGAGATACTCGGTCACCTTGGCGGCCGTGATCTCCATGCTGAAGCCCTTGCCATCGACGACCACCTTGCGGGCCACCTTGCGGCAGATCGAGGAGATCTCGCGTTCGAGATTGCGGACGCCGGCTTCGCGCGTGTAGCGCGAGATAATCGTCGAGAATGCCTCGTCGAGGAACACGATGTTGTCCTTCGTGAGGCCTGCCCCTTCGACCGCTTTGGGGGCCAGGAACTTCTTCGCGATCTCGACCTTCTCCTGCTCGGTGTAACCGGCGAGCTGGAGGACTTCCATGCGGTCGCGCAGCGCCTGCGGAATCGTGTGCAGCACATTCGCCGTGCAGATGAACATCACGTTCGACAGGTCGTACTCGACGTCGAGGTAGTGGTCGAGGAACGCGCTGTTCTGTTCGGGGTCGAGCACCTCGAGCAACGCCGCCGAAGGGTCGCCGCGGAAGTCCATCGACATCTTGTCGACTTCGTCCAGCAGGAACACCGGGTTCATCGACCCGGCCTTCTTCATCATCTGGATGATCTGGCCGGGGAAGGCGCCGATGTAGGTGCGGCGATGGCCGCGGATTTCCGCCTCGTCGCGCACGCCGCCCAGCGACAGCCGGACGAACTTGCGGTTCATCGCGCGCGCGATCGACTTGGCGAGCGATGTCTTGCCGACGCCCGGAGGGCCCGAGAACGTCAGGATCGTCGCCTTCGGCTTTTTCACGAGAGCGCGGACGGCGAGGAACTCGAGGATGCGGTCTTTGATCTTCTCGAGGCCGTAGTGGTCCTCGTTGAGGATCTCTTCCGCACGCTTGAGATCGCGGCTTTCCTTGGTCTTCTTCTGCCAGGGGACGGCGATCAGCCAGTCGAGGTAATTGCGGGAGACGGTCGCTTCGGCGGACATCGGCGGCATGGCTTCGAGCCGCTTCAGTTCCTGGATCGCCTTCTCCTCGACCTCTTCAGGCATCTTCGCCTGTTCGATCTTCTTCTTCAGCTCCTCGACTTCGTTGCCCTTCTCATCCTTGCGCCCCAGTTCCTTCTGGATCGCCTTCATCTTCTCGTTGAGGTAGTACTCCTTCTGCGCCTTCTCCATCTGCTTCTTGACGCGCGACTGGATCTTGCGATCCACCTGGAGCTTGTCGACCTCCGCCTCGAGAAGGGCGGTAATGCGATTGAGCCGTTCGATCGGGCTGATGATCTCGAGCAGGTTCTGCTTTTCGTCGACGCCGACGACGAGGTGCGCCGAGATCGTGTCGGCCAGCTTGCCGGGATCGTCGACACGGACGGCCGCGATCATCGCGTCGTAGTGCAGGTTGTTCGACAGCTTGACGTACTGCTCGAACAACGACACCACCTTGGTCATCGTCGCCTCGGCATCGACGCCGGTTTCCTTCGGCTTCGGCACCACTTTGACGACGACGCGGTAGAAGCCTTTGTCTTCCTTCCACTCGACGGCGCGGGCGCGCTCGACGCCTTCGACCAGCACCTTGATGTTGCCGTCGGGCAGCTTCAGGCTCTGTACGATGTTGGCGACGCAGCCCATGGTGTAGATGTCGTTCGGCTGCGGTTCGTCGATGGCGGCGTCGTGCTGCGCGGCGAGGAAGATCTTCTTGTCCTTCCCCAGCGCGTGCTCGAGGGCGCGCGTCGACGACGGCCGTCCGATGACGAACGGCATCATCATGTGCGGGAAGACCACGACATCCCGGAGCGGGACGATCGGCAGAGTTTCGTATAGTTCCATGTGTTAATGCAGACTGCGGATTGCCGACTGAAGAGTCACGGACGCCCGTCGCCAATCGGCAATGCCTACCCGGCCTTCTCGATCAGAGAGATAGGCTTTTCCTTGTTGGTCACGACCTCGCGGGTGATGACGCACTCCCGGACCTTCTTCTGGCCGGGCAGCGTGTACATCAGGTCGAGCATCAGATCCTCGATGATCATGCGCAGGCCGCGCGCGCCAATCTTGCGCGCCAGGGCCAGCTCCGCGATGGCTTCGAGTGAATCATCCGTGAACTTGAGCTTGACGTTCTCGTACTCGAACAGCTTCTGGTACTGACGCGTGATGGCGTTGCGGGGTTGCGTGAGGATCTGCACCAGCGCCGCTTTATCGAGCTCGTGGAGCGTGCCGACGACCGGAAGGCGTCCGACGAACTCCGGGATGAGACCGTACTTGATCAGGTCTTCCGGTTCCACTTGTTCGAGCGTCGGGCCGATGGCGCGCGTGTTGACCGACTTGACGTCGGCGCGGAACCCGAGCGTCTTCTTGCCGGTGCGGCGCTCGATCTGCTTTTCGAGGCCGACGAAGGCGCCCCCGCAGATGAAGAGGATGTTGGTAGTGTCGACCTGGAAGAACTCCTGGTGCGGGTGCTTGCGCCCTCCCTGCGGCGGGACGTTCGCGACCGTGCCTTCGAGAATTTTCAGGAGCGCCTGCTGGACGCCCTCGCCCGAGACGTCGCGCGTGATCGAAGGATTCTCGTCCTTGCGGCAGATCTTGTCGACTTCGTCGATGTAAATGATGCCCTGCTGGCACTTCTCGATATCGCCACCGGCCGCCTGGAGCAGCTTGAGGATGATGTTCTCGACATCCTCGCCGACGTACCCGGCCTCGGTCAGCGTCGTGGCATCGACGATGGTGAAGGGGACGGACAGCAGTTTGGCGAGCGTCTGCGCCAGCAGCGTCTTGCCGGTGCCGGTCGGACCGATCAGCAGGATGTTGGACTTGCTGAGCTCGATCTCATTGCGGCTGCGCGACTGCTTCTGGATCTCGATGCGCTTGTAGTGGTTGTAGACCGCAACGGCGAGCTTGCGCTTGGTCTGTTCCTGGCCGATCACGTACTCGTCGAGGAACTTCTTGATTTCCTGGGGAACCGGCAGGGACGTGCGAGTGCCGCCCCGGGCCTCGAACTTGTTGTCGTCGGCGATGATGTCGTTGCAGACCTCGACGCACTCGTCGCAGATGAAAACCGTGGGTCCCGCGATGAGCTTGCGGACGTCGTTCTGGTCCTTGTTACAGAACGAGCAGCGGAGAATCTCGCCGTCGCCGGCTTTTTTAACCATGGGCTCTGGGCTCCAGGCTTCGGGCTTCAGGCTCGGTCGCGGGCGCACGCACAGGCCGGAAGCCTGAACCCTGCAGCCCTA